>JAZLIE010000068.1:0-23712 GCA_045617165.1 Candidatus Enterocola sp.
TAATCTCTTTAGATATATTTGGTTGAGCACCGCCACCTCCTAATCTAATAAACTCTTTCTTATTGTGCATTAGAAAATAGAAAAGGTACTTTTGTTCAATACCCTCATACTTAATACAAGCACAACAAGCTTGATTAGTTGTTGCTGGGAAAGTCAAGATTCCAAGTTTTCCAATCGTGGCACCATACATTGCAATGAGAACACTACCTGACGGATTTAGTTTTGCAGACGAGTTGGAAACAGCCTCCTCAGTTATAAACTCAGGAATATCCGTTATGTAGCCATCGATTAAGTCACCTGTTTTTAGCCAAGGTATATTTCCTCCGTAGTATTCTTTGTGAGTTCTGCTTGGTGTTCCACCTGCTTGCCATATACCAACCTCACCAAGTGTCTTCCAGCACCATCCTTCTGGCACTTCAAACGGAGTGTTTTCTGTTATGTTCTCATAATGGCGCTTATGTAAAGTTCAAAAACAACCATTAGGACTACTCACCATTGCAAATGATTCAGCATCGTTGGATTAAATTCAGAAGAATCTAAAAACAAAAAATAAAATTTCTTAAATTTCTCCTTTCTCCTTTCTCCTTTCTCCTTTAAAAACATTATCTTTGTGGTTTTATAATATTTATGCATTTTTGGAGTAGCGAGAGCAGAACAAGTTCACTTGTTATGCCGAGTCACGACAAAAATGCATAAAAAAAACAAAGTTTTTTTTATGAAAGGAATTGTTCTTGCCGGCGGTTCAGGCACACGCCTCTACCCCATAACAAAGAGTATCTCAAAGCAGATTATCCCGGTTTATGACAAACCGATGATTTATTATCCAGTGTCAATTCTTATGCTTGCGGGCATCAAGGAGATTCTTATAATCTCCACGCCGCAAGACATACATCTGTATGAGAACCTGCTTGGTGACGGCAGCCAACTTGGAATAAAGTTTGAGTACGCCATACAACCGTCGCCCGACGGGCTTGCACAGGCATTCATCATAGGTGAAAAGTTCATTGGCAATGACAGCGTTTGTATGGTTTTGGGCGACAACATCTTCTACGGATTCAATCTCTCAAATCTACTTGTTGAATCAGCAAAGTTGAAAGACGGAGCCATAGTGTTCGGGTACTATGTTAATGACCCTGAGCGTTACGGAGTGGCTGAGTTTGATGACAACGGAAAATGCCTCAGCATTGAGGAGAAACCTCTTAAGCCAAAATCAAACTATGCGGTAACAGGTCTCTATTTCTATGGCAATGATGTTGTAGAGAAGGCTAAAAGTCTGAAACCGTCGCCTCGTGGCGAATTGGAGATTACTGATTTGAACAAATTATATCTTGAAGAAGGCAGATTAAGCGTTAAGGTTATAGGCCGTGGAGTGGCTTGGCTTGATACAGGTACCCACGACAGCCTTTTAGAGGCTTCAAACTTCATTGCCACAATACAAGGCCGTCAGGGTCTGCAAGTGGCTTGTCTTGAGGAGATTGCTTACAAGTACGGGTATATTGACCGCAATCACCTGCTCTCTCTTGCAGAGCCGCTTAAAAAGAATGGTTACGGACAATACCTTATAAAGATTGCTAACGAGAAACCTATTTATTAAAGGAGAATTGAGAAAGGAGAAAGGAGACTGTTACTAGGAACGAGAGCAGAACTAAGTTTACTTAGGTTATGCCGAGTGACGAAGTAACATGGTTAAAACGGAGTTTTAACAAAGGAGAAAGGAGAAATAAAAATGAAGAATATTCTGGTAACTGGTTCATACGGGCAGTTGGGGAATGAGATTAGAATTCTGACTGAGAAGGAGGCTGATTTCAAGGTTTTCCTCACCGATGTTGACACACTTGACATTTGTGATTACCCTGCTGTTGAAAAATTTGTAAGTGATAACAAGATAGACATGATTTTGAATTGTGCCGCATATACAGCCGTTGACAAGGCTGAGGACAATGAGGAGATTTGCCGTAAGGTAAATGCTCTGGCTCCGTTTAATTTGGCAAAAGCCGCCGCTAAATATGGCATCGGGCTGATTCATATATCAACAGACTATGTTTTTGACGGCACAGGTTGCATTCCTTATACAGAGGATATGCCTGCCACAGGGCTCTCTGTCTATGGCAAGACAAAGCGTGAGGGAGAACTTAAGATATTTGAGCAACTTCCTTCTGCCGTTATCATCAGAACCGCTTGGTTATATTCTGAATTCGGCAATAACTTTGTAAAGACAATGATAAAACTTGGCAAGGAGCGTGAGGCTCTTGGTGTTGTGTTTGACCAAATTGGAACACCCACATACGCACTTGACCTTGCCGGCGCAATGATAACAGTGGCAAAAAAGATTTTTGCAGAGGGTAATAACTTTGGCGGCATCTATCACTTTACAAATGAGGGTGTCTGCTCTTGGTATGACTTCACAGTCAAAATCCACGAGATAGCGGGAATCAAAACCTGCAAAGTACGCCCTATTGAGAGCAAGGAGTACCCAGCCAAAGCACCACGACCAAGTTACAGCGTACTGAATAAAGCAAAGATTAAGAACACGTTTGGAATTGAAATTCCACACTGGGAAAGCTCACTGAAACAGTGCATGGAAAACTTAATGAGTTAAAAGTTAAAAAAGAAAAGTGAAAAGTTGAAAGTTCCTCCCTTTAGGGAGGTTAGGAGGGAACTCTTCTTTTTTCTTTATTAACTTTTCACTCAAATATCATGACTGAAGAGAATTACATATTAAATGGTGCTGACCCCGTAGTATTCTATGGAGTCAACAATTCCAACATACACCTGCTACGCACTCTTTTCCCAAAAGTAAAGATTACGGCACGCGGAACAGCCATCAAGGCAAGTGGCGATGCTGAGGACATAAAGACATTTATTGAGAACATCGGGGCGATAGAAAAACATATAGTTGAGTATAACACCATAACAGAGGCGGTTATAATTGACATAGTCAAAGGCAGAAAACCCAATATTGTTACAGAAGACAACCTTATACTTCACGGGCTCAACGGTAAACCCATTACAGCACGCACAAAGAACCAGCAGGAACTTGTAAAGGCGTTCAGCAAGAATGATATGATGTTTGCCATAGGTCCTGCGGGTAGCGGAAAAACCTATACGGCTATTGCTCTCGCAGTCAGCGCCCTCAAATCAAAGCAGGTAAGAAAAATAATACTCTCACGCCCGGCAGTTGAGGCGGGAGAGAAGTTGGGATTCCTACCGGGTGATATGAAAGATAAGATTGACCCGTATCTTCAGCCACTCTATGACGCACTTGAGGATATGATTCCGCCATTCAAACTAAAGGAGTACATAGAAGACCACGTCATTCAAATCGCCCCACTCGCCTTTATGAGAGGACGCACGCTTTCTGATGCGGTCATAATTCTTGATGAGGCGCAGAACGCCACCAACCAACAAATTAAAATGTTCATAACCCGTCTTGGCTTCAACTCCAAGATGATTATAACAGGTGACATTACCCAAATAGATTTACCAAACGGTCAGAGCGGACTTGTCAAAGCAATGCAGATACTCAAAAACGTAAAAGGAATCTCTCACATTGAGTTTGACAAGCAGGATATAATACGCCACAAACTTGTTTCACGCATAGTGGAGGCATACGAGAGAAGTTGACTGTTACTAGGAACGAGTGCAGAACTCTTTGAGTAGCGAGAGGAGAGTGAGTTTACTCACTATCCCGAGTCACGAAAAAGAGTCACAGTAGATAGTAACTAAGTTTACTTAAGTTATGCCGAGTGACGACGTAACATGGTTAAAACGAAGTTTTAACAAAGTTGAAAGTTGAAAGTTTCTATATACCCTTGACAGTGCGTCTGCACCCACGCAGCCGTATAGTGGGAGGGACCCGTAGGTTCACAGAACCGTTACGGGAGGGACGAATACCTTCACAGAAGGTATGAGCCACTGGAAAGGGTGTATAGAAACTATTAAACTATAAAAACTAACATAAACTAACATATAATTATGAATGCGTTAACTAAAACAAATTTCAAGTTTAAGAACCAGACCGCTATTTATAACGGCAAAGTAAGAGATGTCTATTCAATTGGTGATGACACACTTATTATGGTTGCAACAGACCGTATCTCAGCATTTGACGTAATACTTCCAGAGGGTATCCCATATAAGGGACAAATTCTGAACCAGATTGCGGCAAAATTCCTTGATGACACAGCAGACATAGTTCCAAACTGGAAAATCTCAACCCCTGACCCTATGGTTACTGTAGGGAAAAAATGTGTAGGCTATCCTGTTGAAATGATTGTAAGAGGCTACCTCTGCGGCAGTGCCTGGCGCGCCTACAAGAGCGGAGTCAGAGAAATTTGCGGAGTTAAGATACCTGAGGGAATGAAAGAGAACCAAAAGTTCCCTACCCCTATAATCACCCCGACAACAAAGGCGGAGATTGGTGAGCACGATGAGGACATCTCAAAAGAGGAGATCATAGCAAAGGGACTGATTCCTGCCGATGAGTATGAGAAACTTGAGAAATACACACTCGCCCTTTTCAATCGTGGCACAGAAATAGCAGCCAAACGTGGTCTTATACTTGTTGATACAAAGTATGAGTTTGGCAAATGTGGTGATGAGATAACCCTTATGGATGAGATTCACACCCCTGATTCATCACGTTATTTCTACAGCGACGGCTATGAGGAGCGTTTCAAGAATGGCGAGCCACAAAAGCAACTTTCAAAGGAGTTTGTACGTGAGTGGCTTATGGATAACGGATTCCAAGGCAAAGAGGGACAGACAGTTCCTGAAATGACACCTGCCATAGTAGAGGGCATAAGCAACCGCTACATTGAACTTTATGAGAACATAACAGGCACAAAGTTTGTCAAATCAGACACATCAGATATTCTTGCAAGAATAGAGAAGAATCTGGCATCGTTCAAATAATTTAATTACATTAACATTTTTGAATTATTATTAAGCAGATTTTGTTTTTTTACTTGAAGAGGCATAGTGGGGCTATGTCTCAAGAGTAAAAAACAAAAGATGCAAATAAGAATCAAAAATATGTCTAAGAATATTGTTGACATACGGAACTTAGTTTACAAGTCTCTCCGCAGTAAATCATTGGGGAGAGCACTTGCGCAACTGCTTGTAATTGGCAATAAACATACAGACAAGATACAGAATCTGCAAAACACCTACCGCACTCTTTTAGGCTACTACATAGACGGAACAGAAGACCCGGAACGCACTGAGGTGATAAATTATCTCATACGTGAGACGTACGAACTAACCGACGTCATTTGCTCTGACTATATCCCGGTATCATATTGCGAAGATGATATTTACAAGAAGTTATTTACGCCTCTTCTCTACGATACAGAGCATATTTCATACGCTTCAACACTTGCATCAGGGATGAATGATATGGAAGGTGCTGTGGCGGCATCGGCGGTAACACTTTCCTGTATAAATGTCTTTCAAGAAGAGAAACTTGCGGCACTTATTGAATTCTGTAAAAGCCCTTCACGCATAACAAAACTACGTGGCGTCACGGGAGTCATTCTCACTCTTATCTACCACGATGAAAGGCTCAGTTACTACCCTGCCATAAACAACTCACTCAACCTGCTTTTTGATGATGAGGATAATGTGAGACTTGCACAGGCTGTTGTCCTGAGTCTGCTACGCTGTACTGAGACCGAACGTATTTCAGCAGATATAAAAGAGAGCATCATACCTAACATAAGCAAGATTGCCCCCGATGTGGAGAACTCATCAGATGAAACAGGTGAGAATAAAGCACCTGAAGATAAGATTTATGAGATTCAAGACAAACTTGAGGATAGCGGACTTGCCGATAAAATGCGTTCCATTGCACAGTTGCAACAAGAAGGTGCTGACATAAACTACTCATCATTCAGCCAACTCAAGGGCTTCAGTTTCTTCAGTTGCATAGAGAATTGGCTTATGCCGTTCTTTAAGGATAACAAGAACATAGCAGACCTGTTCAATGACTCGGCAGACGGAATGTCAATTGTTAGCACACTACTCTCAAGCAGCACAATGTGTGACAGTGACAAATACTCTCTCTGCCTTAACATAAAGGCGGTCTCTGAATCATTGAGAACCACTCTGTTAAGCAACCTCAACGCAGAAAATGAGGCATTGTCAGGCATCGGGGATGAGAATGAGAGTGATGAGAAGGCTATAAACCACTATATACAAGATTTGTACCGTCTGTTCAAACTACATCGTGACCACCGTTACTACAAGGATATTTTTGAAGGGGATATGGCTCTGCATAATCTCAGGTTCTTCCGTTTCATAAACCCAAACAATACATTTCTGCCAGAGATAGCGTCATTCTATTACAGCAAACAACTTAACAAAGAGGCACTTGACGCATATAAAAAACTGCTTTCATCTGACTCCGCCAACCTTGCTTTCTTAAAAGCCATAGGTAATTGTCACACAAGATTACAAAATTATGATGCCGCCATTGAATATTGGAAGAAGGCTGACATTATTGAATCTGGCGAAGAGAGCACCCTGAAACGCCTTGCACTCTGCTACAAAAAGAGCGACAACTATAGTGAGGCTGAAAAACTCTATGCCGCACTACTGGAGTCAGATTCAGAAAATCTTAACTACCTTTACAGCACCGCTATATGCAAATATATGCGTAGTGACTTCAAAGGAGCGTTAAACATACTCTACAAGATGGCGTTTCTGCAAAGTGACGTAAAAGAGTCACCTGAATTCTGCTTTTACACAGGTGTATGTCTATGGAGTGAAGGTAGCAAAAAAGAGGCTGCCGGCTACCTGCACCACTACACGCCGCTACACGAACTTGAGAGGGCGTTAAAAGAATCTCCCTACCCGTTCTCCGCAGAAGAGATAAATTTCATAGTGGATTATTTAAGACTTAATTAAGATTTCTCGCTTCGCTCGAGATGACGGAAGGGAGGAATCACTGTCAACTGTCAACTGTCAACTGTCAACTACTATTATATTCTCTCTAACACCGTTTCAACCAACTCACGCATCTTGGGTTTGTAATCCCCGATAAAGCGTTTGCCTACTCTGTTGGCAATTATCAAGCATACTGTTGCGGCTTGGTGTCCGAGCATTCTGGCAAGTCCTGCAAGGGCTGATGACTCCATTTCAAAATTGGTGATTTGCTCTCCGTTGTATGAGAAACTCTCTATTTTGGAATTTAGTTGCTCATCTTGCAAAGGCAACCTCAAACGCCTGCCTTGTGGTCCGTAAAAGCCACTTGAGGCTATTGTATTGCCTTTTACCATATCCTTACCCGCTATACGGTCAACAAGTCCTGCACTGTTTATTGAACAATATGGAGTGCCGTGTGATGCGTCAAAACCTGTATGTTTTACAAATGCCGCCTCAAAATCCAAATCCCTGACCTTTTCTGTATCGGCGTAGAAATTAAGAACACCGTCAAAACCAATTGAACGCTGAGACACAACAAAAGAGCCTTCAGGACAGAAAGGTTGCAAGCCGCCCGAAGTGCCTACCCTGACAAGTGTAAGTGATGTATGCGTGGGTTTATCACATCGGGCGGTAAGGTCTATATTTACAAGAGCGTCCAACTCATTCATAACAATATCAATGTTACCCGTGCCTATACCCGTAGATAAAACGCTGACTCTCTTACCTTTATAAGTGCCTGTAATGGTTCTGAACTCTCTGTTCTCCACCGTACACTCTATTGAGTCAAACAGTGAAGCCACCAAATCTGTGCGGCTGCGGTCACCTACAAGCAACACTTTTTCAGCCAACTGACCAGGTTTTAAGTGCAGATGGAAAACCGAGCCATCGGGATTAAGAATAAGTTCTGAATCTAGATACATAAGAATTAACAATTATTTATCAAAGTTACATATTTTTTTGTAAATTCGCACCTTATTATGGAAAAAGAGATTAAAGACACCGCCGTACTGTTGCTGCACTGCCCCGATAAACAAGGTATAATTGCAGCTGTAACTGAATTTATAAACATCAACAAAGGTAATATCATTTACCTTGACCAGCATACAGACACCGTTCAAAAGGTATTCTTTATGCGTGTTGAGTGGGAACTCGAGAATTTCCTTATACCTAAGGATAAGGTCAAGGAGTATTTTGAGACTCTGCTTGCAAAGAAATATGATATGGATTTCCAAATCTATTTCCATACACAGAAACCTAGAATGGCTCTATTTGTCTCAAAATCAGCCCACTGTATGTATGATTTGCTTGCTCATTATGAGGCGGGCGATTGGAACGTTGAAATTCCGCTTATAATAAGCAATCACCCTGAACTTGAGAGCGTTGCAAAGAAGTTCAACATTCCATACCACTATTTCCCAATAACAAAGGAGAACAAGGCTGAGCAGGAGGCAAAAGAGTTGCAACTACTTAGAGACAACGGCATAACATTCTGTGTACTTGCACGTTATATGCAGATTATATCACCAGAGATGATTAAGGCATACCCCAACAAGATTATAAACATACACCACTCTTTCCTGCCTGCGTTTGTAGGTGCCAAACCATACCACGCGGCATTTGAGAGAGGCGTTAAAATTATTGGGGCTACAAGCCACTATGTTACAGAGGAACTTGACGCAGGTCCTATAATCAAGCAAGATGTGGCTCGCATCTCACACAAAGATTCCATAGAGAACCTTATAAACAAAGGCCAAGACCTTGAGAAAGTGGTACTCTCACGTGCGGTAGAGAAACATATAGAACGCAAGATTCTTGTGTATAAGAATAAGACGATAGTATTTGGATAGTGGACAGTGGACAGTGGACAATGGACAGTGGACAATTATTCACTGTCAACTGTCAACTATCAACTGTCAACTGATTTATGGTTGTTGTGATAAAATATAATGCAGGAAACATCTATAGTGTGGTGCACGCACTACGCCGTGAGGGTGTTGAGCCTTTGGTGACTGATGACAAGCAGTTGATTTCAAAGGCTGACAAGGTTATATTTCCGGGCGTTGGCGAGGCTTCAACCACGATGGATTATTTGAGAAAAAACGGGCTTGACACTCTGATTAAAGGATTAAGACAACCTGTCTTGGGTATCTGCCTTGGAATGCAACTTATGTGCCGTCACTCTGAAGAGGGGAATGTTGACTGTCTTGGCATATTTGACACACCGATAAAGAGATTTACACCCGTAGAGAGAGAGAAGATTCCACATATGGGCTGGAATCAACTATATGATTTGAAATCAGAGTTGATGCAAGGTGTCAAAGAGGAGAGTTTCGTATATTTTGTACACAGTTTCTACGCACCACTCTGTAAAGAGACAATCGCTAAAACAGACTATATTGAGCCGTTCAGCGCATCGCTAAACAAAGAAAATTTCTACGCCACACAATTTCACCCTGAAAAAAGCGGAGATGTAGGCAGTATAATTCTAAAAAATTTCTTAGATTTGTAGTTTATGATTGAACTGATACCGGCAATAGATATAATTGATGGCAAATGCGTCCGCCTATCACAAGGTGACTACAACACTAAGAAAGTTTATGGTGAGTGCCCTGCCGATATGGCAAAGAGATTTGAGGATGTAGGCATAAAACGCCTGCACGTTGTTGATTTGGACGGGGCTAAGGCGTCACACATAGTAAATTACAAGGCTTTGGAATCCATTGCCTCAAAAACCAACCTGACTATTGATTTTGGCGGTGGTCTAAAAACCGATGATGATTTGCGTATTGCATTTGAAAGCGGAGCCTCAATGGTTACAGGTGGCAGCATCGCTGTCAAAAACCCGAATGTCTTTGAAGGTTGGTTGAAAAAATATGGTGGAGAGAAAATTATTTTGGGTGCAGATGTTAAGGAGAGAAAAATCGCCGTATCGGGGTGGATAGAGAACACCGATGTTGATTTATTTGAATTTTTGAAAGATTATATAAGCAAGGGAGTCAGCAAGGTTATTTGCACCGATATTGCAAAGGACGGTATGCTGAAAGGTCCTTCTATTGAACTTTACAAAGATATTTTGAAACAGCACCCTACCCTTCATCTTATTGCAAGTGGCGGCGTAAGTTCAATGGAAGACATCAAGGCACTTGACGAGGCTGGCGTTCCTGCTGTGATTTTTGGCAAAGCCATATATGAGGGGAGAATAAAACTAAAAGAGTTAAAGAATAGTGAAAAGTGAATAAAGAATAGTTGAGAAAGGAGAAATAATCACCGATTCACCAATTCACCGATTCACCGATTAACCGATTAACCATAAAAACTATGTTAGCAAAAAGAATTATTCCATGTTTGGATGTTAAAGACGGAAAGACCGTCAAGGGCGTTAATTTTGTAAATTTCCGTGATGCCGGAGACCCAGTTGAAATGGGAAAACAATATAGTGAGGCTGGTGCCGATGAACTTGTATTCCTTGACATTACAGCATCATACGAGGGCAGAAAGACATTTGTTGATGTAGTAAAGCGTGTTGCGGCGAATGTCAGCATACCATTCACAGTCGGGGGAGGAATAAATGAACTGTCTGATGTTGACAAACTGCTTAACGCCGGTGCCGACAAGGTCTCAATAAACTCAGCGGCACTACGTAACCCTCAGTTAATTACTGACATTGCAAAGAATTTCGGTTCACAGGTTTGTGTCGTAGCCATCGATGGTAAAGAGGATGCCCCTGGTGACTGGACATGCTACATAAACGGCGGTCACAAGCCTACAGACAAAAAACTATTTGATTGGGCTCGTGAGGCACAGGAGCGTGGTGCGGGTGAGATTCTCTTTACAAGTATGAGCCACGATGGCGTAAAACAGGGCTACCCTAATGACGCTCTGCTACGTCTTCATAATGAGTTGAGCATTCCCGTAATAGCATCGGGCGGTGCGGGAAAAATGGAAGACTTTAAAGATGCGTTCCTTATTGGACAGGCAGATGCGGCACTTGCAGCCAGCGTATTCCACTTTGGAGAAATCAACATAAAGGAACTGAAAAGTTATTTAAAAGCAAACAATATTTGTGTAAGATAAAACAAAAGGTGAATCGAACAATCGGTTAATCGGTTAATCGACGATTCACTAAAAAATACAATTCACCGGTTCACCGATTCACCGGTTCACCAAAAAACAATATGAATCTTGATTTTAAGAAACAAAACGGTCTTATTCCCGCAATTATCCAAGACGCAGACACACTCAAGGTGCTTATGCTTGGATATATGAATGAGGAGTCCCTGAAAAAGACACAGGAGACTGGCAAGGTTACATTCTGGAGTCGTTCACGCCAATGTTTATGGACAAAAGGTGAGACAAGCGGAAACTTTTTGAATGTAGTGTCAATGAAAGAGGATTGTGACAATGACACACTTCTTATTAAGGTGCACCCTTGCGGTCCCGTATGCCACACAGGTACAGATACTTGTTGGGGTGAAGAGAACAAATCTGATGACATTATGTTTCTAAAGACCCTGCAAGAGTTCATTGAGAAACGCCACGCAGAGATGCCTGAAGGTTCATACACTACTTCACTTTTCCAAGCCGGAGTTAACAAGATGGCTCAGAAAGTTGGTGAGGAGGCTGTTGAGACAGTAATAGAGGCTACAAACGGAACAGACGGACGCCTTATCTATGAAGCGTCAGACCTTATGTACCACCTCATTGTGCTACTTACCTCAAAAGGGCTTAGCATTGAAGATATTGCACTTGATTTAAAGAAACGTCATAAAGTTACAAAAGATGAGTACCCTCATAAAATACAATAATGTAGACATCTTTCAAAAGGAGCAGAAAGTACTCCAAGATGTAAAGTTAGAGATTGGTGAAGGCGAGTTCTGGTACCTCACAGGTAAGGTTGGCTCCGGCAAGAGCAGCCTTATGAAGACAATATATGCAGAACTCCCTATTGAACGTGGCGAAGGAGATGTTTTTGAATACAGTCTAAACCTCATTAGCAAACGTGAGATTCCCTATCTTCGCCGCAAGATAGGTATAATATTCCAAGACTTCCAACTGCTTACAGACCGCTCTGTAAAAGAGAATCTGATGTTTGTTCTTAAAGCCACTGATTGGCGCGGGACAGATGTTATGGAGAAACGCATTGATGAGGTTCTATCAGAAGTTGGTATGCAGAAAAAGGGCTACAAAATGCCTCACGAACTATCAGGCGGCGAGCAACAGCGTATAGTCATTGCCCGTGCCCTGCTTAACAAACCTAAACTTATACTTGCCGATGAGCCAACAGGAAACCTTGACCCAGAGACAGGCAAAGGACTAATGGAACTACTCCACCGCATCTGCAAAGATGAAGGCACCACCATAATTATGGCAACTCACAACCTCGCCCTGCTTGAGCAGTTCCCAGGCAATGAGATGCACATAGAGAACGGAGTCCTCACCTGCACAAAATTAAACGCTCCCGCAGAAGAATCAAAAACTGCAATCCAAACAGCAGACACTATTGACGCATAAAAAACAGCCTCAATATTGAAAAAGACATTACCCTACTGGCTGCCGACGATGCACTTGGCAGACAACTGCAAGATGCGGAACTACTAAAAAAGAAATAGTAGCCGCAAAACTTCAAATATCTCCCAAATTGCTTGACGCATATCGGAACCGATAGGATAATTTGTAAAAACTATCAATATTTGCACAGAAAACGGAAATAAATTCTTTTTTCTGTGCATTTTTTTATATCTATGCTATGCCACCATATCTCTGACTTACATAGTTGTAGATGGTGTCGCGGTAATAGTTAATGCTTTCTTCACTGTAGCTCTCAGGCAAATTCTGCCACAACACATCCCTTATGGTGACAATGAGTGTGGCGCGAGTTGCAGGTTTGTCAAAAGGATGATCCATACCAGCCAGTTGACCTTTTATTTTTGCAAGCAAATCAATGGCTACATCTTTCAATTTCTTAATCTCTGATTTAGAGAGGTTTTCTTTCAGTAAGAGGTCATAAAGTGAAAGTTCCTCATCACTCTTGAATCCCTCTCGAACATAACGCTTCTCTTCTTCATTGAGTGATTGTGACAGATGCATCAGTTCTTCAAAAGTCTTTTCTATTGTAGCACGATTCTGCTCTTTGTTATATGCCTTGATAATCTCTTGGTATTTCTCATAAAAGTTGATTCGTGAAGGATTCGCTGCAAGCATACATGCAAGTCTTTCTTGAAGAAGATCTTGAATATCACGCAAAATCAGGTTCTTGTCTTCTCGTTTGGCAAACTCACGTCTTAGCAAATCAAAATCAATGCCACTGATGTCAAATTTACGACAATCTTCATCAGCCACCAGATGCTCGGCATTTACCTCAATATGTTCATTGACAATATCATTGATGGCAACGCTCAAGTCTGTTATGTCAGCGTGTTTGCGCTTTTTCTGCAACTCCTTGTATATGGCTTCCAAGCCGTCCTTATTCTTTCGCATATCTTCCGTAATATCCTCACGATTAAGATATTTCCAGAGACGAAGCAAGTTTGTAGCGTATGTGCAATATGTTTTTCTTATCTCTACTGTCTCACAGAGTGCATTGGCAGCCTTCTTCAAGAGTGATAGTTTCTCGAATGACTGAGCATCAATCAATTCTTGCAGTTCAAAACCTTTCTCGTGCAAAAATACCCCGGCAGACGAAATAGTTTCCAATACATTATTAATAAGCACATCTTTGTTTACTGTCGGGTCGTTGCCACCTTCACTACCATCTGGATTAGCAGTATAATCAGCAAGTGCCTGACGTAGAGCCTTCACTATGCCTATGTAGTCTATAATAAGTCCGTTTGACTTCCCTTCCGCCACACGGTTGGCACGTGCTATTGTCTGCATAAGCGTGTGCGCTTTCATCGGTTTGTCTATATAAAGGCAGGAAAGTGTCTTTACATCAAAACCGGTAAGCCACATAGCACAGACAAATACAACACGCAGTTTTCCATCTGCATCCTTGAACTCTTTATCAAGTTCCCGCTTCTCCATCTTCTCACGATGTGGGGCAATGTCAAGTCGCCATTTCTTAAAAGTCTGTATCTCATTCTGTTCTTGAGATACCACAACAGCCATTTCTGTCTCCTCCATCCATTGGAGTTTCCGTCTCATCTCCTGAACTTCCTGTTGCAAAGGATTCTGCTCTATGCGTTTGCGGAGTGCGTTAATCTCCTTCTGCCAATATTCCTGAACATAGTTGTACATACGTACACAAGTCACCTTGTTAAAGCTTACCATCATAGCCTTACCACTTGTCCAAAGGTCACTGTAATGACGCACAAAATCTTGTGCAATCACTCTCAAACGCTTTTCAGCAGTAAGCAGATGAACCTCCTGTGCAAACTCACGTTCCAGTTTCGCCTGCTGTGAAGGGTCTAAATCCTCTTCATCCAATCTGGCTGCTATCTCTTCATTAATTTCCGGATTTTTAAGTTCCTGCAGTTTCTCGCCACGATTCTCATAGTATAGAGGCACGGTAGCCTTATCATCTACAGCACGTTTGAAGTCATAAACTGAAACATACTGACCAAAAGTACGAGCCGTTATGTTATCATCACGTAGCAAAGGTGTTCCGGTAAAACCTATACGATTTGCCGTTGGCAGAGTATGCATCAAATTGTCTGCAAACACACCATTCTGTGTACGGTGTGCCTCATCACTCATCACTATGATATCGTGGTCAGGATAGATAGGCTCTGCATCTGCCCTATTGAACTTCTGTATCAGCGAGAAGATGAATGAAGGGTTGCCTTTTAGTTTTTTTCGCAAATCTTCACCACTATGGGCAATAAACTGCTTGGCTTTCAAACCACCTAACAAACCGCAGTTTTCAAAAGTGTCGCTTATTTGTTTGTTCAGTTCATCACGGTCAGTCAGCACCACGATGGTTGGCGAGCCTTCAAACTTGCGTCTTATTTTCTGTGCCAGGAACACCATTGAATAACTCTTGCCCGAACCTTGGGTATGCCAGAACACACCTAATTTACCCTTCATAACCTCACGGTGACGATACATCTCTACGGCTTGGTTTACACCCAAATACTGATGGTTGCGAGCCAATATCTTGACTGTTGAACCTCCACTATGGTCAAAGAGAATGAAATTCTCAAGCAAGTCAAGCAGATTCTCTTTCTTGCAGATACCTCTAAGCATAGTAGGCAATTCTATATTACCCTGCTCCAACTCTGTCAAACGTTTCCATTCGTGGAAAAACTCCCACTTGGCACCCACTGTACCTACACGGCTCTCCATACCATTGCTCAGCATAATCATTGCATTATGGTGGAACAAGTGCGGTATGGTATCAAGATAGTCACGGTAATTGTCTGTATATGCATTCTGAATATCCTGGTCAAAATTCTTTAGTTCAATAAAGATAAGCGGAAGACCATTCACAAAGCACACCACATCTGCCCTACGCTTATGTATAGGACCTTTTATCCATAGTTCCCTAACAGCAATAAACTCGTTATTATTTACATTGGCAAAGTCTATAACGTGAGCACGAACCTGCTCTGTTTCACCATTTGGCTTGGTACGTGTTACAGGAACACCGTCACGCAGATAGCCATACTTCTCTTCATTTATCTGCATCAGAGTCTGGCTACTCATATAGCCGTTCATCCGCTCAATGGCTTCAGCCAACTGCTTATCGTTCATCCAAGCATTCAGACGTTTCAGAGCCATACGCAGATGGCGAGTCAGTATGACCTCACTCTGAGTCTTGCGACCCAAGGTTCCCGTCTCGCCCATAACTTCATTGTCAAAGGCATAGACACTCTTCCAACCGAGTTCCTTTTCAAGGAGTTCGGCTGTCGATTTCAGTATCAGCAGGACTTCGCTAAAGTCTTTTGCCATAATTATAAATATTTACTCCTTTAATATAGGGACCGGTATTGCTATTTTATAGAATAGTGCAAGTCCTCCTACACTCTTCGAACATAGTTTCTTTAATGAAATATTGAGGAACGGGTTATTTTTCTCCCCACCTTCCTCTGGATAGATAATAACACAAGGTACATTTGGCAATGGCGCCTCTTCCGAAACATCTTCATATCCCAAGTATTTCAATATCTTCAAGTCTCTGCTATAACCGCTCAACTGCCTTACAACATCAGTGTCAAGCTTTTGATTCTCATATTTCGGAATATACTTTGTATCGAGAATCGCTTTGAAACCCTGCGAATGATAAAGGAAATCAGGTTTTCCTGTCAGGCTACTATACTGATATGTGATTTTGTTCTGATATGCTTCATAGAGCAATCCATATACATAATGCTCATAGAGCAATGACATATCCAAAACAAAAGGAACGACTTGCTCCTCGGTGGCAGAAACCTTGTTTATGCTGTAGTCAAAATGACGAAGAATCAGTTTTGCCAATCTTATAGCCTCAGCATATTCCTTGAACAACTTGTGGGCTTTTATCTGGCTTACCTCTTTCAGGTTTACCTCGTCGCTCACATTCTCGAACAAAGCAAGACTTTTCCTTATTGCGAGGTTAATATTGTCGTACGATCTATGACCATCTCCCATGTTCTGCATCATTCTCCTTACGAAGAGTAATGCTTTTTTCAAAAGTCGATTTTCTGGAATATCAGCAGAATACTCATCATACTCGCAATATATACGATCATATCGTTTCTGCAAGATGTTGTTTCTTTCATTTTTAAGTATGGCGATGTATCCTTTGACCTTTTTCAAGTTCTCGCTGTGATGAACATAACCTCGTTTCAGAGTCTTTATTCTTCCAATCACTCCAAGGAAATGGAGCATAATAAGCGGGCTTAACACGCCTTTGAGTGATGGAGCGTTGATTGAAGGCTTATCATAGTCGATTGAATAGATTTCAGAGAATGACTCTAAAGCCAAGTTGGAAGAAAAACAAGTCATGAACATTCCAAGAAAGTCAATGTTTTCCATTCCTCGTTTTGCTGTCACTATTAAAGCTTCTTCATTGTCAACCCATTCTGCTCCAATTTTATACGACGCAAAGTAGCCCCATTCATCACTATTCAATGAACGGGTCCAAGAAACCAACAAGAGCTTATCATATTTCTCGTGGCGTTCTACCTTCAACGGTTCGTGTTCTCGGAGCTTATGCATTTCTGTTATTATATGATGTCCTCGCTTTCTGTAGTTTCGCTTTTCATTTCAAACGGCTGAAGATTTTTCCAAGTATCAAACGCCTTTTTCTTCTCGTCGTTCTTCACATTGAGAATACCGTCGTTTATGTACTCTGTGATGAGAGGCAACACCTCGTACTCTACCTTTGCCGACAGTTCTTTTTCATTCTTTGCCATGAAGTAACTATGACCCACCATAAGGTCATCAATATCCATGTCGCCAGACAAATGATTTGGATTCTCAATGAATTTCTTTATATCTTTGAATAGTGTAACAGCCTTATTCTTCAAATCCTCATCACCAAGTGCATCATAATGTTTCTCAACTACAGACACATTCGATTTCAATGTTACAAAAGCAAACCTTCTACGCAAAGCATAGTCGAGAGTGCCTGTACTTCGGTCGGTAGTATTCATTGTACCGATGATGTAGAGATTGCTTGGCACTACAAAATCATCGGTTTCTTCATCATCGAAATTCTTAGAGTATGGTAATTTTACAGTTATAGGGTGAATTGTATTCTCGCCAACTCGTTTATCAGATTCGAGTAGAGTTATCAATTCCCCGAAGATTTTGGACACATTTCCTCGATTTATCTCATCTATAATGAGAACATAGTTCTTCGCCTCTGTCTTTTCCACATTGCTCTTAGTCTCTTTGTTTTTCTCTGAGAACTTCTTTATCTCTTCATAAAGAGGATAATAATAGATAGCATTTCCATGGAATTTTGACTGGCTATCATAAGCTGGTTTTATATCTAAATAACTTTTTATATTACCTGATAAAAAATCAGCATAGTCACGAACAAACATTCTCTTTGATAGAGATTGTGCAGAACCATTTTCACCTTGTCCAATAAGAATACTGTTAATCTTTCCACGTGATCTTGAGATACCACGCATCTTCATTTTGCTCTTAGGGTGTAACATGATAGCAGCATCCTCACCATTATCAGCCAACTTTGCCAGTTCTTGTTCTATAAATAGACAATAACTGTCAAAGAGTTCTTCGTAGTTTACTTGTTGAATTGTTTCGGTCGAAGATTGTCTAAGATTTTCCAAAGCATCATTGCATATCTGCTTGAAAATTCCATCATCTACGCGATACTCTATGCCAATCACATTCCCATCTTTATCCTTAACAGGAAATGGTTTTAGGCCTTCTACAAAATCTTCATATTCCATTGATTGATGGAACGTACAAAATGCAATCTGGTGTTTCTTACGCAACTCCTCATATCGTTCCATCACAGCCTTGTGGTTAGTTAAATCAACATCTGTCACACCGATTACCGATAGTGCAATGGCTGCTGTATTATAGGTTTTTCCTGTACCAGGAGCACCTTGAAGGATGATATTCTTTTTCTGCTGAAGAAGAGTTGCATGTTTGCTGATATCGTTGAGCATAGTTTTATCTGATTCTGATAAAGTTATTGTTTTCTCCATTTCTTCCACCCATTGTCCATACTTGGGAATAATAGTTGGTATACTTAATGCTGAAGCAGGCCAGCGTCCAAGGTGAGTCCACCTGATTTTTCGTACATTGCAGAAATCGTCACGTTCTTCGTCATAGAAATAATCTGAAGTTACGACTCCTCGACCAAGAATTTCGCTCAGACCTTTTCTAGCATATACGACATCGCCTACTTGAAGTTCACGGCACATATACCACAGTGTACTGACATCGTTTTTTCTGTAACTATCTTTGCCGTTTGGATACGCTTTCTTGAGTGCAGCATCAATAGAATTTTTATCCTCGTATTGAGTAAGATTTCCCACCTCGTCCCAACCGACAAGCATTACTCCCTCTGATTTACACTCTTCCCAATGATCGCAAGATTCTCCTGGAGCAAAAACCCAATACCTGCGTGAATTAATATTTAAGTGCGCTAGAACATCCTCTATCTTCATGCCATTTGGAATCCAATACTTCTTGTTGGCAGACGCTTCCTCATACTTTGATAACTCAGTTTGCATAAGGGCATCAAGTCTCTCATCGGCCACTTTCTGATAGTGCAGATTGATTCTTTTATCGGTATCAGTGCCATCACCATGATTTTCATCGTGCTTATCTTTAGTGTTATTTAAGTAGCCCACGAATCTGCTTGGAGCAAAACAAATATGACCGTCAATTACCTCAATAACCATATTTTTGCCTCGCTTCAATTTATCAACAGCCCATTGCTTGTAGTCTTCACCGCTCTCGCCATGAAGATATGAGTACAACGTTTCGATGTTCGAAATGATGTCCTCACGTTTTTCTATGTAATCTGTTCTTTCCATCGGAAATTTAAACTGTAAATTCTTCATTCATCAGCCTTGGGAGTAAGTGACCACGGCTTCCGTCATTTGCTTGTCCATCATCCATGGATTCTGACGTGTCAAAGCCATGCGAAGATGACGTGTCAGTACAACCTCGCACTGTGTCTTGCGTCCAAGTGTACCTTGTTCACCAAGTACCTCATTGTCGAAAGCATACACAGACTTCCAGCCAAGCTCTTTTTCCAAGAGTTCGGCTGTCGATTTTTGTATCAGTTGGTCTTCGCTGTAGTCGTGTGGCATGATTGATGGTTTTAATGAGATTATTACTTCGTGATCATAGTCGGCAGCATTTTATGTTTTCACTGACGCTCGAAATAAAACTCTTGATTACCTTCTTTAATGCAAAGGATATTATAATCATTCGAAATTGCAAGAGATTTAGCATCATTATCATTCTCTGTATAATTGATATTGTTGCCATTTATGGCATCATCTTTTTTATTGTAGTCATCGTCACACCAGAAGATTTGATTTCGATTAAGAATACATGTCTCGTCTCCTTGATGAGAGATGTACAGGGAACCATTATTTTGTTCTATTGTGAACGAATGGGCTCCTAATGTAAAACTCTCGCTTGTTTTGACCCAACGAATCTCTTTTTTGTCGCCTATAAGTCGCATGATGAGCTGATCAACATCAGAATATGGGTTACAATCGTAAAAAACATCATTTTTTATTGATCTGGTCCATGCAGCATTGACATAGGCACGATGACGGAGATTCTCATCTTCAAAAATGGCTCTTGCGTAGTACATTCCATCGTTTTTTGAATACTGATCATCCTTTTTCTTTGAATCTTCATTTGAGTATTTAGCATGGATGTAGTTAGCATAACCTTTACGGATTAAATAATCACCGATACACTCTGCCTCACAATTGTTTTTGTGTTGACATAATCGACCACGGCATTCACAATCAACTTTTTTAGACTTTCTATATGCTGAATTGCGAAATGCGGTATCACAACGCTCAAAATTTAACAACAGCCATTCTTCGAAACTATAAGCAGAAAAAGCTTTGTACAATGATGGAGTGTCGTTAATTAAGTCCTTTGCACATTCATGTACGAAATGTTCTGGATCATCTGTATCATCAAGATCATATATAGCCCATGCTTCTGAATATCCGTCTATTTTCATCCAAAGATATGCTTCACGTACATATTTAGCAGGTGCATGCTTGTATTTGTTATAGTTAGCATCAATATTGGGCTCATTTTCTATGTGCAAAATATATAACGGAGCTTTCTTCGCCTTTTCTTTTTTCTCAGATGCTAATTTTCTAAGTCCTCTATTTATATTTGCGCGCATTTCATCTGCTGCTAGTTTATCTTTTGGACTTGGAATGACCTTGATGCCATCAAATCTATATTGAACTTTGTTTGCAAGAAATTCAAAATAGGGTTGTTCTGTTTCCGTTCCCTCACAAATGATAACTAAATTGTTAGTCTTAAACGATTTTTTAGCCATACCAATCCTATTCGTTAGATTCCATGAAAATACTCTCAATATCTTTTGTATGTGGTATGGCACCAAACCTTCCTGAACGGTACCATGCCTCATAAGGAGGACATATATTAACTTCGTCTTCCTCATCATAGAAATCCTGTACAGAGAACAGTTCTGAAACACCATCCTTTTTCTCTGCAAACCATACTTGATCGGCACGCAACAAGTTATCCTGCAAAAGGCCAGTATCGTGGGTCGTAATCAATAGTTGGGCATTCTTCGGATTTGATACTCGATTATTAAACAAACTTACAAGCAACTGGAAAATACGGGGGTGCATGGCTATATTAATCTCATCGTAAGCGAGAAAACTACCACGTTCAAGAACATCTAAAACTCGAGCACCAACGCCAAACAATACTTGTGTACCTGCTGATTCTGCGGCAATACTCAAATCTTGTTGGTTACCTTCCAATGTTTTATGAAACATTTTAATTTCCCACGTATTGTCATTTATAAAGCGTTGCTTAACTTTTTCGTCTATGCCAGAGGGAAATTGTACCTTACTGAAGTCGTGTTTTATTATCTTGACATTATCAATACCGAAATCAGATATCTTTATCAAACGAATTAAACGTTGAGACAATATGCTTTCATCGTTTTTCAGTATTTCTTCTGCATTTTTCTTGTTGATTTCGGAAAGACTGATTTCATTACCAACAGGAAAAGTCTGTGATGAGGTTAATGCCCTATATACTGATTGTATTATAGGATTAGCCTCAAGACCTAATTTAGATAAGACAAGATGATTCTTTAGGAATGATTTCCCATTGAATTCTGATAACTCCCCAAAGAACGACACTTTATCGTCGATACGTGAGAAGTATGTTATATCCCGAGAAGAACAGATAAGGCTTTCTTCCACAAATCGTTCTTCAGTATAAGATACATTATAATGATAGATTTCTTTATCTGCCACAAACTCAATACTCAAAGATATTGGACTTGTTGCGGTTTGAGTAGAAAGTAAAAATGGCTCATAACGTATTGTGGCACTAGGATCAAGTTCTCTTGATGACCGAATATAAGAAATAAGTGCAAACATGGCCCAGATAATATTGCTCTTTCCCGAGGCATTTGCACCATAGATGACTGCTGAATTGAGAAGACGAATTGTTTCGCCATTCGACAACTCTACTTCGTGATAGTTTCCAGAACGGAATTCACTGTTTAAAGCACGAAAAGAAAACTCCACTTCGTCCTTGTACGACTTGAAGTTCTTAGCTTTGAATGAAATTATATTTGCCATAATATTTTTTATTTTTAATTGTCGTTTTATACTTCTATCGCTCCACTCATCAGCTTGGGAAGCAAACGGTCACGGGCTTCGGTGAGGAGGCGGAGTTGGGATTGGAGGGATATTATTCTTGCAATAGATTTGAATACTATTGATTCAAATTCTTGAAGCAATTTGTTGTTTGGCAATAATATCTTCATCTCACCAATTCTTATAGGGCTTACATTTTGTTGAGCAGCGCCATTGGCAAGATTGTTGATTTCAATGAACATTTCTCTGCTTCTGAAAAGGCAGTAAGTAAATGCTTTGAAATCTGTTGCCAGTTTTGCAACTCGCTGATTAAGCAAATAATTCTTACCGTTGACAATGCAAACTCTTCCTACATTACCTGTAAGCGAAAGGAGAATGTCACCATCTGCAAGAACACAATGCATAGGCATCTTTTCTGGAATTGCAACAATTCTACTTACATTATCCACATCAAATACACCATCTTTTACATTTTTGATTGTAACAATCTTGTATGCACCATTATCATCAAAGGTGGAACTTTTGAAGGCAAATCCACTTTGTAGTTCAATTATGGAATTAACCATCTTCTTCTCCCATCCCTCCGGCACTCCATCGGTGATGTTGGTGTTTTCGTGTCCGGGGAAGTGGAGGTCGATGAACCATTCCTTGTAGAGCCTCTGAGCAGCTTCCTCCAATAGCTTTATCTGCTTCTGATAGTTCTCTATCAATGAGTCGTAGCGAGAGAGAATGGTGGCTATGCGACGTTGGGTTTCTATTGGTGGACAAGGAAACATCAGGTCTTTTATATCTTTCGGACTAATATTTGCCTGGTTAGCAGCACCACCAGCTTTTTGAGCCAGCTCAACCTTCACTTCATATTGGGAAAGATAGTAATAAACAAAATCAAGAGATGATTTTTTATCATCCTTGTTAACAATCTTACCCACACGTTGGTTTAGTACAGACAATGCATCATATCTAACTCTTCCAACACGACCAACTACAGATGCGATTTGATTTATATGGGAACCGGTCATTGCAATCAAAACATCACCTTTACTCAAAATGTATCTTGGATTCTGAGTCGCAATATTAATAGGAACATATGAAAGTTCTTCCAAACTGACATCTGGAGGGCTGATATTTTTGATTTTAATTACAGGGACACCTTCTGTTGTGAAGTCTTTTGACTTGAATGCGAACCCAGAAAGAACTTCAATATAATCCCCCAACTTCACTTTTTTCCACTCACTCATTCCTCATCCTCCTTTATTTCATTTCCCCACTTGGCCTTAGCGACTTCAAGGGACTTTTGTATCTGTTGAATAAGAATATCTCGCGGTGGTAACTCTGTCATATACTGAGCAACCTTAATTCCTGATTTGTCAAGTTGAAGAAGTTCGATCTGTTCCTCACTGCCTTCGGTACATAGCAAAAGACCAAGAGGTGTTTCTTCCCCTGGCTCCATCTCATTTTGTTCAAGCCAACGCAGATAAAGTTCCATCTGACCTTTGTATTGAGCCTTGAAACGACCAAGCTTCAAATCAATGGCTAT
>JAZLIE010000069.1:0-9264 GCA_045617165.1 Candidatus Enterocola sp.
CCCTTTGAAGCCATTCCTGACCACATTGCTGGACCCACAAAAAAAGCATTTTTTTTACCATATTAATAATAATGTGTCCAAAGTTACTGCTATTCAGTATTTTACAAGGATTTTATCCTACTTTTTGATAATTAACCCAAAGATTTTGAAGTGAATAGTAATCTAAATAGTAGTAAATAAAAAATTATAGGAGAATCCCGAAATGCCTATGCAAAGAGAGTAGGGAATTATAATTAAATTAAATATATGAAGAAAAATTTACTCTTGTGGCTTGCGGCGGGCAGTGCTCTGCTACTGAGCGGATGTTCTTCCACTCTAACATCAACTTACACGTCAAGAGTGGCGCCAATTGAGGACAGAAGCATACAATCATCATCTATGATGGCTGATATGGAGGCTGACTTCTCAAAAATTGTAACGGCAAAATCAGACCCTCAGCAAACTAAGACAGATGCGGTTCTTAATGCCCAGTACAAATGTATTATGGAGAACAAAATTGATGTGATTGTAGACCCTATATACAAGGTGACAATCGCTGAAAATGGCTCCAGATATGTAGTTGAACTTACTGGTTATGCCGGTTACTATAAAAAAGCGGAGACAACAAATCCTGTAGAATATGTGAAAGACTATTCAGTAGAAGATATTGAGAAATACAAACTGCTCACTGATCCAAGTTTTTATCAATACTACTACAATAAGAATTCAAACAACACAGGTGATGTGACTAACTATTTTATTAATGGCAGAGGAGGATATAACGCACCAGCATCATATTATGAGGAACCACAACCTTCTAAGAGTGAAAAGTCAAGTGCAGTAATTATGCCAAGTATAACCCCAAGAGAAATGAGCAATGCTTATGCAAACAATGACTCATATAAAAAAGCCAAGAGTACAAGAGATACGGGTATTGCACTCACTTGGATTGGTATTGGTGTATGTGTAGGAATAGGTGTTCCTCTGTATGTCGCAGCTCCGTATGACAGATATGAAGGGTATGATCCAGTGTGGCGAGCTTCTGGCATTGCCCTTATGACAGCAGGTAGTGTATCTGCTTTTTCCGGAATGATTACATGGGGTGTTGGTTCTACAAAGATGAGAAAAATACGTAGAAATAGTGGTTATGCCCTAAATGTAGGAACAAATTCAAATGGTGTAGGTCTTGGACTTACTTTCTAAACAATATTAACATTTAAATAGAAACAAAAACTTACAAATATGAAAACAAAATTTTTATCATTAGCATTGGTTCCTGTTGTAGCAGTTATTATGTCATCTTGTGGAACAACCAGCATTTCTTCTTACACATCTCGTGTTACAACAATTTCTGACAAGGCGGAGATTAATCCGTTGTCAAAAGTAGTTGACATCAGAGTAGATTTCAACAAACGTATTGTAGAAAAGTCACAGCCTTGCACAACCGTTAATGATGCTAAAACAAGTGCTCAGTATCAAGCTAGTATCAATAATAAGATAGATATTGTGGTTGACCCTATCTATAAATTGACTTATAATGGAAGTTACTATGTGGCTGAACTTACCGGTTTTGCTGGTTATTATGAGAACGCCCGTTCCATATATGATGAGTTGGGTGAGATGAAAAACATATCAAAAGAGGATATTGAAAAGTACTTAATGCTTTATAATCCATCTGTACTCAAGTACCTAAAGACATCAGAGGATGGTAGCGTGGTAAACATTTACCATAACTCAAAGGAGAGTAAACCAGCTCCCGCACCTGCACCTGCAAAAAAGAAATAAACTTAGTTTCGCCCCAATTACTTGTCCCTGAAATAAAAGACCTTGTCTT
The DNA here is from genome assembly GCA_045617165.1 of Candidatus Enterocola sp. GTDB lineage: Bacteria > Bacteroidota > Bacteroidia > Bacteroidales > Paludibacteraceae > Enterocola. Next base: position 1,814 of record JAZLIE010000069.1, read on the forward strand.
TTATTTCATCTGGCAAGTACTCGCGTAGCGCAAAGGTTCGGGAATGTGTCCCGATAAATAAGGGAAAGAACAACTACTTGCCAGAAGGAATAAAGACTTTGTTTTTTATTTCGTCTGGCAAGTATTGTTGTTCTACCCAATGTCCTGGGTAGTCGTGCGGGTATTTGTAGCCTTTGGCATACTCCATATCACGCATAAGGGCTGTGGGGGCGTTACGCAGATGTAACGGAACGGGCAGGTTGCCACTGCGTCTGACCTCTGCCTGAGCGGCGTCAATTGCCATATATGCGCTGTTGCTCTTTTTGCAGGTGGCAAGGTATATGGTTGTTTCAGAGAGTATTATGCGGCTTTCAGGCCAACCAATCTTGTTTACTGCGTCAAAGCAGGTGTTGGCAAGCAGAAGTGCATTTGGGTTTGCTAAACCAATATCTTCACTTGCAAGAATAAGCAGACGGCGGGCAATGAATTTAGGGTCTTCACCGCCCTCAATCATACGTGCGAGCCAATAGACCGCCGCATCGGGGTCAGAACCACGCACAGATTTTATGAAAGCGGAGATTATGTCATAGTGCACCTCACCGTTCTTGTCATAGACGGCTGGGTTCTCCTGCAAACGCTCCGCCACCATATCATTGGTTACAACTATATGGTCTGATTTGTCAACACTTATTATAAGTTCAAGAGCGTTAAGCAGTTTGCGGGCATCACCACCAGAGTATTGTAGCAGAGCCTCCGTCTCCTTAAAATCTATGTTTTTGCCTTCAAACGCCTTGTCGGTAGCCAGAGCACGCCCGGCAAGTTCAAGCAAATCTGCCTTGTCAAGCGGTTTCAGTGTGTAAACCGCACATCTTGAAAGTAGTGGCGTGATAACTTCAAATGAGGGGTTCTCTGTGGTGGCGCCTATAAGTACCACAGTACCTTTCTCCACGGCGGCAAGCAGTGAATCTTGTTGTGACTTGCTGAAACGGTGAATCTCATCAATGAAAAGGATTGGGGCGGGGGAGTCAAAAAAACGGCTTTTCTCTGCCCGGTCAATAACCTCACGCACATCTTTGACAGATGAGGTTACGGCACTTAAACTGTAGAATCCACGATGGGCTGCGTCAGCCACTATCTTTGCAAGTGTTGTCTTGCCCACGCCCGGAGGTCCCCATAATATAAAGGAGTGAATGGAACCGCTCTCTATCATCTTCTTGATGACAGCACCTTCCCCTACAAGATGCTTCTGACCAATGTAGTTTTCAAGTGTCGTGGGACGTAATCTCTCTGCAAGCGGTTGCATAATTCAATTAACAATTAATAATTAACATTGATACAAAGTTAGATAAATTTTGCTTATCTTTGTGGGTCTAAAAACATTGAGTTATGAACAAATCTATAATTCTTGCAATATTAATAGCCACGATGGCTGCTCTTGCAGGTTGTCAGTCATCTTGTAACTGCGGATACGCTCAAAACGCGCCACAACAGTCTCAGATGGAAACTAATTTGTAATATTTCACGCAAAGATTACATTTGTTAATAATTTTTATTAAAAAATGTTGTATAAAAGTGCGGAATATCTTAATTTTGCATTCGCAATTAGAAAGGGAAAATAATTAACTTCTAATAATTAAATTTTACAACTATGATTAAAGTAGGTATTAACGGTTTTGGCCGTATCGGTCGTTTCGTTTTCCGCGCCGCTCAAAACAGAAATGACATTCAAATTGTAGGTATCAATGACCTTTGTCCTGTTGATTACTTGGCTTATATGCTTAAGTATGACACAATGCACGGTGCATTTGAGGGAACTATTGAGGCTGATGTTGAGAATAGCAAACTTATCGTTAACGGTAAGGCTATCCGCGTAACAGCTTGCAAAGACCCTAATGAACTTGCTTGGGATAAGGTAGGTGCTGAGTACGTAGTAGAGTCAACTGGTCTTTTCCTTACAAAGGAGAAAGCACAGGCTCACATCAACGCTGGTGCTAAGTACGTTGTTATGTCAGCTCCTTCAAAGGATGATACCCCAATGTTTGTATGCGGTGTAAACTTTGACAAATATGTAAAAGGTACACAATTTGTATCTAACGCATCTTGCACAACAAACTGTCTTGCTCCTATCGCTAAGGTTCTTAATGATAAGTTCGGCATTACAGAGGGTCTTATGACAACAGTTCACTCTACAACAGCTACACAAAAGACTGTTGACGGTCCATCTCTTAAGGACTGGCGTGGTGGTCGTGCCGCTCCCGGCAACATCATCCCATCTTCAACAGGTGCTGCTAAGGCTGTAGGTAAAGTTATTCCTGAGCTTAACGGTAAACTTACAGGCATATCAATGCGTGTTCCTACTCTTGATGTATCAGTTGTTGACCTTACTTGTAACCTTGCCAAGTCTGCTACATATGAGGAGATTTGCGCTGCTATGAAGGCTGCTTCAGAGGGTGAGCTTAAGGGTGTTCTTGGATATACAGAGGATGCAGTTGTATCATCTGATTTCCTTGGCTGCACACTTACATCTATCTTTGACGCTAAGGCTGGTATTGCTTTGACAGACAAGTTTGTTAAGGTAATCTCTTGGTATGACAATGAGATAGGCTACTCTAACAAAGTTCTTGAGCTTATTGCTCATATGGCAAAAGTTAACGGCTAAATAATTGAAAGTTGAAAATTGAAAATTGAAAATGAAGGTTTGTTTTTATAACTTTTAACTTTTAATTTTTAACTTTCAACTTCTTTTGCCCTTTGGTGTAATGGTAGCACATCGGATTCTGGTTCCGCTTGTGAGGGTTCGAATCCTTCAGGGGCAACTAATTTAATAAAAAAAATGCGTTGGCTTTTTTAAGTAACGCATTTTTTTTGGAATGATATAATATTAAGGTATATGTTAGAAAAATGTAAAAAAGTCCTGCTTCTTGGCTCTGGAGCCTTAAAAATAGGGCAGGCGGGTGAGTTTGATTATTCGGGTTCCCAGGCGTTGAAGGCGATGAGAGAAGAGGGCATTGAGACCGTGTTGATTAACCCGAACATTGCAACTATTCAAACTTCACAAGGCGTTGCGGACAGAGTCTATTTTCTTCCGGTAACGCCTTATTTTGTAGAAAGAGTCATTGAAAAGGAACGCCCCGATGGCATATTGCTTGCCTTTGGTGGTCAGACTGCTCTTAACTGCGGTACAGAACTCTATCAGAACGGCACTCTTAAAAAGTATGGTGTCAAGGTTCTTGGTACATCTGTTGAGGCTATTATGATTACAGAGGACAGAGACCTTTTTGTTAAGAGCCTTAAGGAGATTGATGCAAAAACTCCGGTATCACAGGCTGTGGAGAGTATGGAAGATGCCTTGAAAGAGGCTCGTACATTAGGCTATCCTGTAATGGTACGTTCCGCATACGCTCTTGGCGGTCTTGGTTCTGGTGTCTGTGCAAATGAGGAGGAGTTCAAGAAACTATGTGAGAGCGCACTTGCGTACTCAAAGCAGATTTTGGTAGAGGAGAGCCTTAAAGGTTGGAAAGAGATAGAGTTTGAGGTTATCCGTGATGCCAATGACCACTGTTTCACCGTAGTTCCAATGGAGAATGTTGACCCTCTGGGCATACACACAGGTGAGAGTATAGTGGTGGCTCCTATTATCTCTCTTTCAAAGGAGCAGATTCATCTGCTTGAGGAGATTGCCAAGAAGGTTGTACGCCATATTGGTATTGTTGGTGAGTGCAACATTCAGTACGCCTTCAACGCAGAGACAAATGATTATCGTATAATTGAGATTAACGCCCGTCTTAGCCGTTCATCAGCCCTCGCATCTAAGGCATCAGGTTATCCTCTTGCTTTTGTCGCCGCTAAACTTGCGTTGGGTTACACCCTTGACCAGATAGGTGAGATGGGTACACCTAACTCAGCATACGTGGCACCGTCTGTTGACTATATAATTGCTAAGATTCCACGATGGGATTTGACTAAGTTCACAGGAGTAAGCCGTGAGATTGGCTCATCAATGAAGTCTGTTGGTGAGATTATGGCGATAGGTAAGTCATTTGAGGAGATAATGCAGAAGGGATTGCGTATGATTGGTCAGGGAATGCACGGCTTTGTTGGTAACAAGGATATGCAGTTTGAAAACCTTGATGAGGCGTTGTCTCACCCTACAGACCTTCGTATCTTTGCTGTTGCCGCTGCTCTTGAGAAGGGTTATTCAGTTGAGAAGATAGAGCAACTCACAAAAATTGACCCTTGGTTCTTAGGCAAACTTGAGAATATTGTCAAGTTTACTAAGGTGCTTGGCGGTTTCAAGAAGATAGAGGATATAACCCCCGATGTAATGAAAGAGGCTAAACGTCTTGGTTTCTCTGACTTCCAGATTGCACGTTATGTTGAGAATCCTGGCGGAAATATGGAGAAAGAGATGCTACGTGCCCGTAAGCACCGTTTGGCACAGGGCATCAAACCTACCGTCCGTAGAATTAACACCATTGCATCTGAACACCCCGATAAGACCAACTACCTATATATGACATACGGTAGCAGTGAGAACTACACACCAGCCAAATCAGAGGCTGAGAGTGTTGTGGTGCTTGGCTCAGGTGCCTACCGCATAGGCTCTTCTGTTGAGTTTGACTGGTGTAGCGTGAATGCTGTTCAAGCGGCACGCAAACTCGGTTATCAGTCAGTTATGATTAACTATAATCCAGAGACAGTATCTACAGACTATGATATGTGTGACCGTCTCTACTTTGATGAACTGTCATTTGAGCGTGTGCTTGATGTGCTTGAGATAGAGAATCCAAAGGGTGTCATAGTATCAGTGGGTGGTCAGATTCCTAATAACCTTGCAATGAAACTTCACAGGCAAGGTGCCCCTATACTTGGAACATCGGCGCTGAATATTGACAGAGCGGAGGATCGTCATAAATTCTCTGCAATGCTTGATACTCTTGGAATAGACCAGCCACGCTGGCGTGAGCTTACAAGTTTTGAGGATATTGATGACTTTATCGCTGAGGTTGGTTTCCCAGTGCTTATACGTCCGTCATACGTGCTTTCAGGAGCCGCTATGAACGTATGCTATAATAAAGAGCAGGTACAACAGTTCCTGACGCTTGCGGCTAAGGTTTCAAAAGACCATCCTGTGGTTGTGTCATCATTCCTGCAGAACGCTAAGGAGGTAGAGTTTGACGCCGTGGCTAAAAATGGTGAGATAGTTGAGTACGCCATATCAGAACACGTTGAGTTTGCCGGGGTTCACTCTGGTGACGCCACACTTGTATTCCCTGCACAGAAACTCTACTTTGAGACAATGCGCCGTATTAAGAAGGTGTCAAAGAAGATAGCGAAGGAGCTTAACATTACAGGTCCGTTCAATATTCAGTATTTAGCAAAGAATAATGACATTAAGGTTATTGAGTGTAACTTGCGTGCCTCACGTTCGTTCCCGTTTGTCTCTAAGGTTATCAAGCGTAACTTTATTGAGACGGCAACACGCATAATGCTTGGTGCTGATTATACTAAACCAGATTCATCAATATTTGACATAGAGCATATAGGAGTAAAGGCTTCGCAATTCTCATTCGCCCGTCTGCATAAGGCAGACCCAATTCTTGGTGTTGATATGGCTTCAACAGGTGAGGTGGGTTGCATAGGAGATGACTTTAATGAGGCTCTGTTAAAATCTCTTATCTCAGTTGGTTTCAATATTCCCCAAAAGAGTGTTATGGTATCATCTGGGGAGGCAAAGTCAAAAGTTGAACTTCTTGAACCTTGCAAACTGCTTGCGGCTAACGGTTATGACATCTATGCCACTGATGGCACTCAGAAGTTCCTTGAGGAGAATGGAGTTAAGGCAATCGCAGTTGGTTGGCCCGATGAGCCGTCAGAGCTTCAGATTATGGATATGATGGCTGAAAAGCGTTTTGAACTTGTGGTTAATATACCTAAGAATCACACAAAGCGTGAACTGACAAATGGTTACAGAATACGTCGTGGCGCTATAGACCATAATATTCCGCTAATGACAAACGCACGCCTTGCAAGTGCTTTCATACACGCTTTCTGCTCGCTGAAGCAGGAGGATATACAGATTAAGGACTGGGCTTCATATTTTAAAAGTTAAGGCATAGCTTTAACTTTTAGGGACAAGGGACAAGGGACAAGGGTTTTACCCTTGCCCTTAAAAAATCACAGAAAAAAAATTTTTTTGTGATTTTTTTTATTATCTTTGTTGGTAGTAAAATGCATTAAACCTTGTAGTGCTTGTGTTGCCTAAAAAGTGAAGACTTAAATATTTGAATGTTATGAAAAAGATTACTACTACGTTAATTGCCTTTTTGGCATTTTGTGTTTATGTTTTTGGTGCGGCTGGAGATTTGGTTGTATCTCCTACAAACGCTTCGGTTGATAAGGCTGTCACCCTTACTTATACACCTCTTGCAAACCAAAGTTGGATGAAGAGCCAGCCAGTGTATATTTACTCCTGTGTTGAGCTTAATTCAAATGGTGAGTGGGAAAAAGAGAAAGCGGGCTGGTCTCAGTGTAATATCCCCGCTTATAAGTGGATTTTGCAAGATAATGGAACTCTCACATATTCAATTTCTGATATTAAGAGTTACTTTAATTTGACAGATAGTGAGTTCGCTCAGGTAACAGGACTTTTTGTAATACTTAAGAATGACAAGTTCCAGACAACTGACAAGTATGTTAAATTGGTTGGTAAGGCAGGTAAGTCAGAGAAATTTACAGGCACAGTTAAATTCTCTGTGACAGTTCCAGAAGGCACTCAGAATGTTTATGTGACAGGTACATTCGGTGCCGAGGGTAGTGATGATTTCTGGAAACACTGTGACCCTAAGCACCAACTTAAAAAAGTCTCTGCCACTAAATTTGAGGGTATATTGACAGGTGTACCAGAGAATCTTGAGTATCTGTATGTTTGGGGACCGAGAAATGACCAGACTGAGTTCCGTCTTGGTCACCGTCCGCTTGGTGGAAGAACAGTTGTAAATGATATTGTTGATTATTGGGGTGATATGACACTTAGTGTTACAGCACCAAAGGGAACACGAGAAATGTATGTCTCAGGCACATTCAATAATTGGGGATTCAGCCGTATGATGGATGGCGGTAACAACTCTTGGACTTTCCATATTGCTCCGTCAATGCTTTCAGGCTCTGATACGGTAGAGTATAAATATTATAGCAAGAGTGACAAGTCTGCCGCTGAAAAGGGCAAGAACCGTCGTGCTACATTTGAGGGTTTCACAACCCAATATGATGAAATTAAATCTTGGTAATTATAATTTTTAATCTATTTATTAACTTTTTAAATTTTATTCATTATGAAAAAACTTTTACTTTTTGTTGCTGCCGCTCTATTGGCAGTTGGTGCAAGCGCACAGTATTTTATGGCAGGTAATGGTACTGCCACTAACGGTTGGTGCTGTGGTCTGAATTGGTCCGCTGATGGTTGTGAAATG
>JAZLIE010000070.1:0-3786 GCA_045617165.1 Candidatus Enterocola sp.
TTACTCAGCGTACGTAAGCCCTTACTTTGTAGAGAACAACAACCGCTACACCAAGCACTACTATGCCGGAACAATGAGACTGGCAAGCAAGATAGGCGGAGCGGTGTATAAAGGAGTAGAAGGAGAACAGGAGCAATCTCAAAGCGGTAGTGGAACCGCCTCAGGAGCAGAAAGTTCTACGGGCGGCTCAAATGGGATTGAGTCTCCCGCCGAGTTAAATCCTGGAGATACGTACATGGCAGGAACAGACGAGCCAGATTTGTATTTCTACTTCACAGACCATTTAGGTTCAACCACATACATAACAGACCGTGAAGAAATAGCCCAGTACGTAGCCTACACCCCTTACGGAGAGACCTTTAAGGAGTACCGCAACGTTACCCCGTACAAGTTCAACGGCAAGGAGTTAGACCAGGAGACTGGCTACTACTATTACGGCGCAAGGTATTATGACCCAGGCACGGCATTGTGGTTTGGCACAGACCCACTGCAACATAAGTACCCTATGAACTCACCGTATGTGTATTGCAACGGGAATCCGGTTAAGTACGTTGATCCGGATGGAAGAGATTGGGTTGAGAGAAATTACGATGGCGTTGCTGAAATCTATTACGACAGAAGCATCACCTCTCAAGCCGATGTTGACAAAGTGTATGGTAATAATTCAGGCGTGTCACACATAAAGACAGGAACATCTAGGTTTGGTTACACATTTGAGAATGATGCCGTTGAAAATAAATACGGGAAAGTTTATGACGGTAACGGGAACCAAATATCACAGAACGCCCCTATACAGACCAGCGAGTACGACATTTTTGTAGGGACGGGTGATGATTGTGTGGATGCAAAAACATTACATGGAAATTTGTTTGGGACAAGTTATACGGGACCAGATAATCCTAGAACGTATGAGAATTTAGAGGGCAAGCGAATGGACAATTACGATTATTTACCTAGGAATCTCAGTGAGAGTTATTCGTACAGGCATGACAGGGCTTACGATAGTTCAAATGCTGCTGGTAAATGGGATGCTCTCTTAAATACGAATGTTCTTGGAGCAGACCTAAGACTTGTGTCTGGAAATATTGTAAATGTGTTTAAGAGTCCAAGTTATATAGATAAAGGACGCTCTTATGCAACTGCTATTGGTTTTGGTGCTATTTGTGCATATAAATCAACGCCAATTGGTCAGGTCGTTTCAATAGTATATAATGCAATAAAGTAAGGATCGTCATGGAGAAAAAAATTTTAGGACAGCCTTTAAGCATCTGGATATCTATTATTATGATGATACCTATTACTTTTTTTGTTATAAAATATAGGATGAGAATTTTTGATGATATAGAACTTACATTGATGAGACTAACAGCGTCAAGTAAAGACTACCCATTAAAGGTTTACTATGTTTCAAACAATTTAAGCCAAGAGGAGTTAATAGCTAAGGTCAATAGTTTTAAGACTGTTTATCCGGATTATGATGTATTGCTTGATAGTCTGGGGTACAAAGTGTCTCGTGATAAGTGGGGACACTATGATGGTAAAGATTATTATGACTTGTTGTTCCATCTTCCAGATATAGATATGTTTATTACTTGTGAAATACAAGGACAGTTTATACGTGTTTATTCGTATTACGAGAATCCTCCTACTTATACAAAGGAGCGTGGTTTTAGCATAGCTGGAGATTTCTATGAATTTACAGTTGTTAAAAGACGTTACAGAGATAAGCGTCAAACAGAGGTACTTGACTCTATAGACAAAATGATGCGTAAAATAGACCCCTCATTAAAACCATATGAACCATACGTTTATTAAGAATTCTTTCCCTGTTGTACTGGTTCGTAAGATACATACTTAGTCTATATTTTTTAGTGCAAGATGGCAGGAGAGGGGATAGAAGAAAAATGGCTGGCATTGTATAGCACAGACCAGGAAAGAAGAAGTCCTTTGACATCGTAGCGGGCATGGATGGCATCGAGGTAGTATACTCCGTATGGAGAGACCTTCAAGGAGTACCGCAACGTTACTCCGTACAAGTTCAACGGCAAGGAGCGGGATGATGAGACTGGCTACTACTATTACGGAGCAAGATATTATGACCCAAGCACAGCGCTTTGGTTTGGCACAGACCCACTGCAACATAAGTACCCTATGAACTCACCGTATGTGTATTGCAACGGGAATCCAATCAGGTATGTGGATCCGGATGGAAGAGACTGGATAACCGCATCATACGGCGAAGATACATTTGTGTTTTATGATGAACGAATAAACTCAGAGGCAGATATAAAGAGTGTGTATTATCACAAAGACGGAGCCGCTGGAAGAAACTCGTATGACATAAAGTATGTAGGAAAATCAGGGTCGTTCACACGTGAATGCGATGGTGGGAAGACATTCACATTCAATTCAGATGGAACTTATTCCATTGACGGTTTTGTGCAAAATGGTGAGTATGATAATGGCGGATTGCATGTGGGGAGCACGTTGTATACAGATAAGAAAGACCCTTACCTTGCATGCCAAAACGCTTTTTATGGTAATTATGCAGGCGGTAGTAATCCATTGATGAAAATGGATAAAAAGAAATATTCTTATGCCATGCCACCAATAGATGATTTGGATTATGCGGCTTTCATACATGATAAGGGCTACGATAAGTATGGGGCAGAAGGAGGACTTAGTGCTTTTACCGATATTCGAGTGATTAATGTGGATTATAGGTTAGGGTACGACTGTATAAGAGCAAATAGTAATGGCTCAAGATATAAATCTACACTAAGGAAAGCATTGATTGCATTCAGTTTTGTTATTACAGGAATAAAGGAGATGTTAAGATGATGAAACATATATTTTCTATTACGATACTGTATGTGGTAGTATGTATACTTTGTTTAGGAAGCTTCGTCGCTCCTTCTGCATTTCAAAGATATAGATTGTATGCATCATACGATAGCATTTATTTGTCTTGGAAGTCGATTATTGAATCAGATTCATTATATAGGGGTGTAAACGGTGCAAATATTGATTTGACAGAGATAGAATATGAGCCCAAACATTTTTCTGTATATGTTAGCAAATCCCAAGTGGTACTATCTGGAACTTTCAAATCAATTGATTCAATAACAGAGTGTTCATTATATTATATTGACTTTATTGATAAAAACACAGGGAAATCAAGAGGCGGAAGTGCAATATCTACAACTTTAATTGATAGTTACTATGGCAAACGAGTTTTTGAAAATGAAGTTCTTTCCAAATTGTGTAAATGGGATAGTCAATTTCCACCTGTTTTTGATACAACTGTTTATTTTTTGTTTCGTAACATAAAAATTATTACTTGCTCATATATTATCCTCGTAGTCCTTTTTTTTATATTAGGTTTATACAGAAAAATAAGAGGTTGGTAACCTACGTTTATGCCGACTCTTCGGCTCACGCACTACAGCGCAACCGTCTTGTTGCAATTAGAGATATGTCGGGCATAGAGAATTACGGCTATCACCCCACGGGCGAGCTTAAGAGCATAACCGGCGAGCGAGGCACGGAAGCGGACACCTACCTGAAAGCCGCAGGCTACACGCCATACGGAGAGACAGCCTACCGCCAGACAGGCAACGGCACGGAGCACATCTACACGTTTGACGATAACGAGCGCCTGCAGACCGCCACGTTCAAGATGAACGGTGGCAGCGTGAGCGTGAACACCTACACGTATGACAATGCGGACAACATAACAGACATAGCCCATAAGGGTGGCGGCAGGTACCTTCAGCACTACACGTA
>JAZLIE010000071.1:0-15260 GCA_045617165.1 Candidatus Enterocola sp.
TCTTTCTCTGATAAATTGTAAAGATGGTATTTTGTTGATTGATGAATTTGAAAACGGATTACACTATTCAGTCCAAGAACAATTATGGAAAATAATTGTTAAGTTATCGTCAATGTTAAATATTCAAGTTTTTGTTACAACGCACAGTTATGACTGCATTAATAGTTTCTCCCAAACAGTAGGTGATGATGGTCTGGCTATTAGGTTGGATCGTAAAAATGACGAGATATATTGTCAGTATTATCAGGATATGAATGACATTCAATTCGCATATCAAGAACAAATAGAAATTAGGTAATGAAGATAGAAGAAAAACATCAATGCAAATTACTTGTTGAGGGTAATACGGATCAACATGTGATTTGGTCGCTTTGTAATTATTATGATGTTATACAGACATTTGATGTAATTGATTGTGATGGTGTAGATAAATTATTTAAACAACTACAAATTAGGTTGACGAATTTGAATGATCAGATACGTCTTGGTGTTGTATTAGATGCTGATACTAACTATCAGGGACGGATTGATGCGTTACAAAGTATTATTGGTGAAACAAACAAAATTAAGTTTGGTGAGATGAGTAATGATGGATTGGTGATTAATTTAAATGATTCTGGTACATCTAAATTAGGAATTTGGATAATGCCCAACAATCATGATAATGGTATGATTGAAGATTTTGCAATTGCTATGGTTCCTTCAAACGATGTGTTAATGCTTAAAGCAGAGAAAACGATTGAAGATATTGAAAGAGATAGTATTGCTAGATATCGATTAGTTCATCGTTCAAAAGCTAAAATTCATACCTTTTTAGCTTGGAATGATGAACCTGGTATGCCATTAGGTCAGGCAATTACTAAAAGAGTTTTGTCTCCAAAGACCCAATCTGCTGTTAAATTTGTTGGTTGGTTAAATAGATTGTTTAATGAATAATGTATAGGTTGTAGCATTGTTTATGCAAAAATGTAATGCACATATAATTCAACTGCCCAAGATTCTTGATAGACGTGGTAACTTGTCTATCATAGAAGAGTTCAAGAATATTCCTTTCAAAATAGAACGGGTATTTTGGATATATGATGTGCCAGGTGGTGAATCAAGGGGTGGGCACGCATATTATGAATCAGAGGAGTTTATTGTTGCTTTGAGTGGTAGTTTTGATATTACAACCAATGATGGTAAAGGGACAAAGACTTATAGTTTGAATAGGTCATATTACGGGTTATACACACCTAAAATGGTATGGCGTGAGTTTAGTAATTTTTCAACTAATTCTGTGGCGTTAGTGTTGTCATCAACAAAGTATGATGAGCGAGACTATATTAGAGATTTTGATGAATATAATATGTTGAATCATGATTAGAGAAATAACATCACTACGAATGCTGTTTTTGTTGATGATATTTCTTCATCATGTAAATTTATATGGGGGGTGGAATCTTAGGTGTTTCTTTCTTTTTTGTGCTTAGTGGCTTTGTGATGACATTGGGATATGCAGATAAAATTAATAATGATTTTAATTATAAGCGTTATTTGACAAAGAGACTTGCTGTGATTTTTCCATTACATTGGTTCTGTTTGATTTGGGCAATAGTTTTAGCTGGTGGAATTAATTTGACTAAACACAATATTATATTATTGAGCATTAATGCATTGCTGTTGCAAAGTTGGGTGCCAAAAATGGATGTGTATTTCTCTTATAATGGTGTTTCGTGGTATTTATCAAGTTTGATGTTGTTTGTTGTTTTATTCCCATATATTATAAAATATATTGCCAATAATCAGTTGTTAAGATGTGTTTTTGTTTGTGTTATTGTTTTCTTTTATTTGTTTGCTATTTGTATGACTCCGGAAAAATATCATCATAGTATTTTATATATTCATCCAATAATGCGTACTGTTGATTGCCTGTTTGGAGTTGGTTTGGCATATTTGTTCAAATCAATAAAAGGTAAAGTTTGCTTATTGCCAAATATTAAAATTGATTTAAGTTTAATCATATTGATTTGCATATTGGTGTTTTGTTCTGCTAATATCAGTTTTAGGTATTGCTCTGCTATTTTCTGGATTCCTATAGGGTTGATTTTATTAATTGTTTCAGTTCATTCAAGAGAAGATAATCAACACAATAGTTTGTTGATGAAATGTTTGTCAAATAATTTTATAATTAAGATTAGTGAGTGCTATTTTGTATTTTATCTGATTCATCAATTAATGATTAGCACAATGTCTTCATTTTGGGCATTTGGTTTAGATAATAGTTTGCAAAGGAATTTATTCAAATTTTCAACATTGTTGATGACAATAGTTGTTTCAATGTTAATAAATGAGATTTTTCAAAAACCACTAAAACGATGTGTGCAAAAAGTGTAACCGTATATGATTGTTCTGTAATAGAATTACCTAAACATTCTAATGATAGAGGGAATCTTACACCTGTGGAGGGTAATGTTAACTTGCCATTTGATGTGAAGCGTGTTTTTTATACATACGATATTCCTGGAGGTGAGGCTCGTGGTGCACACGCACACAAACAATGCCATCAATTTTTGGTTGCTGTTAGTGGATGTTTTGAAGTTGTGCTTGATGATGGAGTCAACAAAAGAACAGTGACATTAAACCGCCCTTTTTATGGCTTACATATACCACCCGGAATATGGGCTGCAGAGCAAGGCTACTCATCGGGTTCCGTCTGCCTTGTGTTGGCATCGGAGTTGTATGATGAGAATGACTATATAAGAGATTATAACAATTTTATCGAATATAAATCAAAACATTAGATTGATATGAACCAAAGTGTTTTAGGCTTATATTATGAGGATTTTATTGTAGGAGACGAAATCAAACACTCTTTATCCAAGACAATTTTTGAGAGTGACAATAATTTCTTCAGTCTTTTGACTATGAATCATCATCCTGTTCATACCAATGCTGATTATGCGTCACATAATCAACATGGGAAAATACTGGTAGTTGGTACATTAGTATTTTCGTTGTCAGTTGGGATGACCGTACCTGATATCAGTGGCAAAGCGATAGCTAATCTAGATTATGAAAATATCAAGCATTTAAATCCTGTTTTTATTGGGGATACTTTGTATGTCAAAACAAAAGTGCTTGATAAAAGAGAATCAAAAACCAAGAACGATAGGGGGGTTGTATATGTGGAAACAGTTGCATATAATCAGGATGGAATAGATGTACTCTCATTTCGCAGACATGTTTTAATTAAAAAGAGACAACAAGTATGAGTAGTTATTTAATGAGAAGCTTGATGTTTGTGCCAGCACACAACCAACATTTGCTTGACAGTTCTTTAAAAAGAGATGCAGATGTTTTATTGTTGGATATTGAAGATTCTGTTCCTTTATGTGAGAAACAGCAAGCACGCGACAATATTAAGAAATTCGTTAAGTTGCCTGAAGCAAAAGGAAAGTTGTTGTTCCCAAGAGTAAATGATAGGGAAAGTGGAGAATTGTTAAAAGATGCGTATCAACTTACGATAGAAGGCATTGCTGGTTTTGTGTATCCTAAATCAACAAAAGAAGAAGATGTCTATTTCTTTGGAAAACTACTTGAAACAATTGAATATGAAAAGGGTTTCCCAATAGGGACGTTCAAAATAATACCATTGATTGAAACTGCTGGAGCAGTGGTTAATATTAAAGAAATATGTGCCACATGTTCTACCCCCCCCATCAAACGCGTAATTGCGGTGGCTTTTGGGTGTGAGGATTATGTTTCAGATTGTCATGGTGAACACGATTTGGAAGGAGATAGTATATTTTTTGCCCGTAATATGATTGTGAATGGGGCAAGGGCTTGTGGAGTGATTCCAATAGATACAGTACATATTAAAGTTCACGATTTGGATGATTTGGAAAGGAATTTACAGTTATCTAAAAAACTTGGGTTTGAAGGTATGCTTGTTCTTAATCCTAAAGAATTGCCATTAGTGCATAAATATTATTCACCAAGTGAGGATGAGGTTGCTTGGGCACAGGAGATGGTATCTTTGTTTGAAGAATCTCAAAAAGAGGGTAAGGGGGTGGCTTTGAAAAACGGGAAATTTGTCGGTCCTCCAATGTTGAAAATGGCAGAAAATATATTAGCAAAATATAATCTTATTTGTGGTAAGTAATGAACGAAATTGATATAAGACAAGAGTATACTGAGCACTTTAAACATCAATGTAATTTGATGCAAAAAGCATTTGAAAATAGACGGATAAACTTTCATCCTATTTTTCAATTGGGGGGGGTAAATCTGTTTATTGATGAGTTTATGAGCACTCATACAATTAATAAGATTGCATTCAGTGATTCAGTGTCCTTGCATCAATGTGATGTGTATAAACACGTATATGATACATTCTCTGATAAAGAAATTATTAATCCCTTCGAACGTACGGAAGACGGAAAATATAAAGTATTTGCAGACCAGCCAGAAGGAGAAAGATTAAACCTTCCTCGAGATGAGTATTATAGGAGAATGAGTATTGTCGTAGAGAAAATGAGGCAGACTCTTTTGTCTGATGTCTTGATAATTGGTGCAAATGCGATTACACTAAAAGGTGAAATCATTTCAATTGACGGTAGTGGAAACAGAGTAGGAGGTATGTTCTTTGGTCCAAAACATGTTATAATAGTTGTTGGCAGAAATAAAATTTGTTTAAATCAAGATGAGGCTCTGAGTCGAATTAGGAATGTGGCCGCACCGTTAAATTATATAAGGCATATTAATAAACATCATAATAGATATGATGAATTGCCATGCGTAATGAATGGAAAATGTTTTGATTGTTCTCATCCTAGAAGTGCTTGTAAAAAGATTGCAATTATGAGAGGAGAAGTTGAATTTAATGCAGATAGAACACATTTGTTAGTCGTAAACGAAGATTTAGGCTTATAATTTATATATATGAGTAAAAAAGTTGTAATTATCGGAGGTGAGGGTAATGGTGGCGTAATAGCCGCTTGTATAGAGGATAATAGGAATAGGTTTGGTGACTTAGAGTGGGAGGTTGCTGGGTTTGTTAATGATTATGAGAATGAAATTTGTGGTTATCCTGTACTTGGTACATTTAATGATATTCCTGAATTATTAAAAAATCAAGAATATTATTTTATGTGGGGTATTCATACTATAGGTAGAAACACTCTGATTGATAAGTCTTTTGAAAAAGCAGGTATTCCGCATGAGCGTTTTGCTACTATAGTGCACAAGACGGCATTTGTTGCGGAGAGTGCCGTCCTTGAACCTGGTTGTTTTATTATGTCGAATTGTTATGTCGGACCACAAACACACTTGGGTATGTGTTGTATGATGATGGCAAATTCTTTAACTGGACATAATAATGAGATAGGGATGTTATGCCATTTTTCTATTGGTTCAATGGTAAGTAGTTATGATACGGTAGGTAAATGTTCTTCAATCGCTTTTGGAACAATAGTGCTTGAACACAAAAATATTGGTAATTATTGCGTGGCAGGAGCCAATAGTTTAATTACGCATGATATGCCAGATAAAGAAATTTGGGTAGGTTCACCTGCTAAATTTATGAAACAAATAAGAGAAGTAAATGATTATACAGAATGATACCATTTCTTTCATTAAATGACATAACAGCCAAATATGCTAATGAAATCCACGATGCAGTAAGCAGAGTCGTGGATTCTGGTTGGTATTTACAAGGGGAGGAGAATGCAAGGTTTGAGTCTGATTATGCTAAATATATTGGCACTGAATATTGTATTGGGTGTGCCAATGGTTTGGACGCATTGATTTGGATATTTAGGGCATATATTGAGTTAGGTGTAATGAAGCCTGGCGATGAGGTCATTGTGCCTGCAAATACATATATAGCAACCATTTTGGCTATTACAGAGAATGGACTTAAACCTGTGTTAGTGGAACCTAAGCCTAATACTCTTGAGATAGATGATGATAGGATAGAGGAGAGGATTACTAATAAGACCAAGGCTATATGCATAGTTCATTTGTATGGCAGACTTGCTTATACTGATAAAATTGGTTATCTTTGCAAGAAGTATAATCTAAAGTTAGTTGAGGATAATGCACAGGCTCACGGGTGTATGTATAAAGGACAAAAGACAGGTTCAATAGGCGATGTTGCAGGGCATAGCTTTTATCCAGGAAAGAATTTAGGTGCATTGGGTGATGCTGGTGCCGTTACAACCAATGATAAAGAACTTGCTGATTGCGTAAGAGCATTGGCAAACTATGGTAGTCAAAAGAAATATGTATTTAAGTATGCTGGCAGAAACAGCAGATTAGATGAGATTCAGGCTGCCGTACTTGATGTAAAACTGAAACATTTGGATGAAGACGTCAGACTGCGTCAGCAGGTGGCAAAGTACTATTATGATAATATTAATAATCCATTGATTACTTTGCCGGACAGATTGCCTGATGAGAATAATGCATATCATCTGTTCCCGATTCTTGTAAAAAGCAAAGAGAATAGGGATAGATTGCAAAAACATCTTGCAGATAATGGAGTAGGAACTGTGATACATTATCCTATAGCACCACATAAGCAAGAGTGCTATGCAAAAGAGATATGGAACACACCGCAGCTTAGTTTGCCAATAACAGAAAGATTGGCTGATGAGGAACTGAGTTTGCCGATGAGTCCGACATTGACAAATGATGAGATTATTGAAATTGTAAAATTGTTAAACCAATTTTGATATGGATAATTCAAAATTAATGTCTATAATATTGCTTTCCTACTATAGTGGAGAACGAATAGTATCTTGCTACAATATAGTAAAGGAAAGATTTGAACAGGAAAATATTCCTTTTGAATTTATTGTTATGGACGACGGTTCAAAAGATGATTCATATCAAATAGCACTAAAATTAGAAAAGCAATATAACAATGTCAAAGCATATCAATTAAGTAGAAACTACACACCACACTATAGTAAATTTGCTGGTTTTAGTGTTTGTCATGGTGCTTGCGCAACTTCAATGCCAGATGACATGCAACAACCACTTGATACGTATGTGCAAATGTATAGATATTGGGAGCAAGGTCATAAATTAGTTATTCCAAATAGAGAATCAAGGAATGATGGAAGGATTAGTGACTGGTTCTCAAAATCTTATTATAAAATAATGAATGCTCTGTCAATTGTTCAATTTCCTATAGGTGGGTGTGATGTCTTTTTGGCTGATAGAGAAATAATTGATATATTAAACGAACGAATTCATCCAATTAATACATCCACAACGGTTGAAGTTTTACGATTAGGGTATGACCCTTTTTTCTTTTCATTTGAGCGACCCAAAGTAAGCAACAAGTCGCGCTGGACATTCAGGAAAAAATTAAAATTAGCAACAGATACATTTTTATCTTCATCTAGTTTTCCAATTAAGTTTATAACACAGTTGGGATTGCTAACGTCATTATTATCATTATTAATGATTATCGCCACTGTAATAATCAGATTGAACAATCTGGTCATTATGGGTTTCTCTATACCAGGATGGGCATCAATAGTGATTTTTATATCATTTTTTTCAGGACTAATATTATTGTCTTTAGGGATAATTGCAGAGTATATTTGGCGAATTTATGAAGAAGTTAAGAATCGCCCTGGTTATATTATCAAGAAAAAGTGACAGAGATTTGGAATAAAATAGTACATTCAAGGTTAGTGCAAAGATTTGCTGGCTTTTCTGTTGTTGGAGTTATATCTACAATAACGTCAATGGCATTGACGGCTGTTCTAAATGAACTTTTTCATTTAAATGTATATGTCGTTTACGTTATTGTATATGCTGCTACAATTTTTCTATCATACGAACTAAACGCACATTGGGTTTTCAAATCCAGATTTTCATTTAAGGCATTAGGTGCATATTATTTGACATATCTTTCAAGTATGGTGCTTGGACTGCTTGTCCTCAGATTTTATGATTTGGTGTTTCCAACCTGGAATAGAACAATAATCTCATATATGGTTATACCAGTTACGATGTTATATAATTTTTTTATTGTTTCAAAATTTCTCAAATAGCTATTGTTATGAAACTTTATCGCTTCGTTTTTGTTTTTTTGTGGCTGTCATTTTTATGTGTTTGCGTATATTTTGCAATTCATAATGCAGGATGGCGATGGGGCGATGAAGCCATTGTTATTAATAAAATAGGTTGGTCTGAACCATTCATTCCACATTTACAACAGACAGAATGTGCTCGTTTGTACCCTTTTTGTTATACTCTGTATGATTTGTTGTTACTATTTCCTCATGGAGATCAAATAAGTCCATGTGCAATTTACATATTACAATCAGTTTTTTTGATTGTTTATTCAATTGCGTTATTTTGTCTATCCTTTATTATTTTAAAAGATGTTGATTATAAATGGAAATATCCTATTGCTTTACTAACCAATATCTTTGCTGTCTCTAGAATATATAATGAAATGATAACCTGTAATACTGGAATTTGGATTATATACACATTATTGCCAGTGTTTCTGCTATTTTCATATTTGTTTTATAAAAAGCATAATTGGTGGTATGGAGCGATATCATTGATTGTAATTAATTATTTAATATATTGCTATGAGACCATATTCTCAGTGCCTTTTACAATTGGAGCTTGTATGCTTTTATTTTTATGGAGTAAATTGACAAAACCAAATAAAATATACTTCTTTTCTTTGTTGGGAAGTGCAATAATTTTCTTAGTTTTATATGTTTGTCTTGCTTTGCCAAATATAAGTAATGTGTATGATCCAGCTCATGGCAGTGGCGTTTCATTTTGGGAAAATGCTTTAAAGATTTTTATCGCACAAAAAACAATGTGGGTAGTTAGCATATTACTACTTGTTAGATTATTTGATTTTATTAAAAATCACAGGGAGTTCTATTATTTTGATACATTGTTGCTCGCTTCTTGTGCATATTGTTGCGTAGGTGTGGTTGTTAAATTAAATTTTGTTTATTATTACAACTTAGCGGTAATTACTGCTATACCAGCCATTCTTTATTTTTCTATATATTATTTTAAAGAGATAGGGACATTTTGTTTATTCCTCTCGTTGTCAATATTTTATGGAATTAAGATACCCAAAATCATTAAAAGGGTCAATAATGAAAGAGATGTCTGTGCATATATTGTTGCACAAGTGTGTACTGCAACTGAAAATTACGAAAATGTTTTTTGGTATTTACCAAAGGATGGTGTTATTAATGGATATGGGCTTGAATTAAGGGCTTGGCACAAACATTTTGTTGAGTCTAATATCGCATGGTCATCACAAGATAAAAATTATTATATTAAAGGGATGGACTCGTTTAACGATGAACCAGGACTATGGTTTGTTGATAATGATGATGTAGCATCTTTTATGAATCGATCTGAGAATCCACCTGTTGAAATTGAGGCTGGAGAATATTTTAAATGTTATAGAATTAATCAGTGAAATCGAAATGATTTTGTTATATTTGCAAATGACTAGGGTGTAAAATCATGAGTCAATAATGACAAGAATCAAATTTGAGAAGTTTTTAAGAGAGATTAAGTTGTTTGGTTCTAAAGATTTTGTCTATGCAGAACTCTAAATATTGGAACATAGTAATTACCCCAAAAGACCGTCTTCTTACAATAGATTGGGCGGAGATTTGGCGTTATCGCGATATGTTTAAGCAGTTCGTGGAGCGTGGCTTCACAACTATGTATAAGCAGATGGTGCTTGGACCATTGTGGTTTATTATAACGCCTGTTTTATCAGTGATAGTATATGTCGCTGTCTTTGGAGGTGTGGCAAATATTCCTACAGACGGAACTCCTCCATTCCTTTTTTATTTGTTGGGTATATCAGTCTGGACATTCTTTGCAGCGTGTCTGCAATCAACAAGTAATTCATTTGTTCAGAATGCAAGTATATTTGGTAAGGTGTATTTTCCACGCATAATCATGCCTCTTGTGGCTGTAACCACTCAACTACTATACTTTTTCATTCAACTCGCTCTGTTCTTTGTTGTGTTTATATATTACTTGGCAACAGATGCTACAATAACAATGCATTGGCAAGCGGTGTTGGTGCTGCCGTTACTAATATTGCTTGCATTTATGGCAATGGGGATGGGTATGACAATATCCTCACTTACATCAAAGTATAGGGATATTCAGATGCTATTTGATAAGATAATAAACCTTATGGTATATTTAACTCCCGTTATTTATCCCTTAAGTCTTGTTACAAATCCTACACTGCATACCGCAATGAGTCTTAATCCTGTTACTCCTGTTATGGAAGCTATAAAGTATAGTTTGTTAGGTGCCGGCTCCTTCAGTTGGCTGTGGCTGGGATATAGTGTGTTGTGTACAGTAATCTTTTGCATAGTTGGTCTTGCACTATTTAACAAGGTGCAAAAATCATTTATGGATACGGTGTAATATGGAGAAGACATCAACAACATATTGGACAACAATAATCAAACCAGAGGATTCGTTCCTTCAGTATGATTTAAAGGATGTTTGGCGTAACAAATACTTGTTGTGGCTATTTATAAAGCGTGACCTAACGGTACAATATAAGCAGACCATATTAGGCTTTACTTGGTATTTTATTGGTCCAATACTTACTATGCTTACCTATGTGCTTGTTTTTGGCAGAATAGCAGGCATTCCTACAGACGGTGTACCACAGCCTGTGTTTTATCTTAGTGGAATATGTCTTTGGGAATATTTTTCAACCTGTTTGCTTGCAAGCTCAACAGCATTGCAAACAAATTCAGACTTGTTTGGTAAGGTTTATTTCCCAAGACTTGTGTCACCAATATCGTCTGTAATATCAAAACTATTCAGATTCTCATTACAACTATTGGTATTTATTGTTGTTTATTTGATTTATGTTTATCAAGGGTATGATTTACATCCGAATGTATATTTATGGTTGTTTCCAGTTATAGTGTTTATTTTACAAGGTATCTCATTAGGACTTGGGCTTATTATATCTTCACTATCTGTGAAGTATCGTGATTTACGCAGTTTTTTCACTGTTTTTGTAAGTCTTTGGATGTATGCCACCCCAATAGTTTATCCAATGTCGCAGGTTACAAATCCAACGCTTAGGCATTTGATGGAATTAAATCCTATTACATCACTTGTAGAGGCGTTTAAATATGGTGCGTATGGAGAAGGGGAGTTCTCATGGAATGGTATATTATTCAGTGCCTTATGTATGATAGTACTGTTACTAATAGGTATTCCATTATTTAATAGAAAACAAAAATCATATATAGATACAATATAACGTCATTCTGAGCGTAGCGAAGGATCTCATAATTATACGCAATATGGCAAACGCAATAGAATTTGATCACGTAAGCAAACTTTACCGTTTAGGACTTGTCAGTACTGGAGCCTTGAAAGATGACCTTCATAGGTTTTGGGTTACAAAGATTTTGAAGGGCGAAGACCCTTATCTTAAGATAGGAGCGACAAATGACCGTACAACTAAAGGAGATTCTAATTATGTCTGGGCGTTGAAAGATATTGACTTTAAGGTTGAACAGGGAGATGTTGTAGGTATAATTGGCAAAAATGGAGCTGGCAAATCTACTCTATTAAAACTTTTATCAAGAGTTACCGGTCCTACTACCGGTTCAATTAGAGCACACGGTCGTATTGGCTCATTGCTTGAAGTTGGTACTGGATTCCACCCAGAGATGACTGGTCGTGAGAACATATTTATGAATGGTGCTATTCTTGGAATGACACACAAGGAGATTCAATCTAAATTAGATGCTATTGTTGATTTTTCAGGTTGTGAGCGCTATATTGACACACCAGTTAAACGTTATTCTTCAGGTATGACTGTACGTCTTGGCTTTGCTGTTGCCGCTCATCTTGACCCGGAGATATTGGTAGTAGATGAGGTTCTTGCTGTTGGTGATGCTGAATTCCAGAAAAAGGCCATTGGAAAGATGAAAGATGTAAGCAAAGGAGAGGGAAGGACTGTCTTGTTTGTAAGTCATAATATGACAAGTATAAAGAGTTTATGTCACCATGGCATAATACTAAAGAATGGTCAACTTATAGAGCAAGGAGATATTGACCCTATTGTAAGTCATTATTTGAGAGGTGGAAGTGACTATGACAATTATAAGGTTTGGGACAATCCTGAATACAAAAAAGATGGTTTTGAATTAATAGAAATAGGCGTTAGAAGCAAAGGTCATAATTATTCTGATATTATTCGTGTAACAGATGATGTGGAAATAGTTATACGTTATCGTTTAACAGAAGAGAAAGAAAAGTTTTGGATTACATTGCAAATCAAAAATGAGATGGGAGAGCGTATATTTGCCACCACAGGTGCAAACAGATGTTATGAATATCAGCATTCCGCTGGTGAATATGAACAAATTTGCACGATACCAGCAAACTTCCTTAATTGGGGAGAATATGCTCTTGATTTTCTTGCAATTGAGCAAAAAGGTAATATCAATTGGCTGGTTGCCGAAGAAGATATCTTATCCTTTATCCTTACCAATAAAGCCGTTGAAGTTGGCGGTTGGATGGGGCGTGAACCAGGAGACATAACACCAACTTTTGATTATAAAGAGACTAAACTTAAATAATGGCAGATAATAAACAAATAACCGTCACATCTCCACTCCTTCCAAATCTTGATGAGTTCAACGAACTTCTTCAGGACATTTGGAACCGTAAGTGGATAACCAATAATGGTTACTACCATCAAGTGCTTGAGCAAGAACTATCCAAGTATTTGGGTGTGGAGTACCTATCATTGTTTACCAATGGTACATTGCCGCTTATTACCGCACTACAAGCTCTTGACATAAAGGAAGGAGAGGTTATAACTACGCCATATAGTTTTGTAGCCACTACGCACTCTATTTGGTGGAATGGACTTACTCCTGTATTTGTAGATGTTGAACCAGTTACAGGTAATATTGACCCCGATAAAATTGAGGCGGCAATAACACCACGTACAAAAGCAATTATGCCAGTACACGTTTATGGACAGCCTTGTGATGTTGAACGTATTGATGCTATTGCTAAAAAACATAACCTCAAAGTTATATATGATGCCGCTCACGCTTTTGGTGTCAGAGTTCCTTTATGTCATCCTGAGTTTTTCTCTCGTCATTCTGAGCATAGCGAAGAATTTCATAATGATACCAGTATTCTGAATTTCGGCGATATGTCTACTCTTAGTTTCCACGCTACCAAGGTTTATAATACAATAGAAGGTGGAGCATTAATCTGCCACTCCAAAGAGATGAAAGACCATATTGACAATCTTAAAAACTTTGGATTCCGTGGAGAAATTAATGTGGTTGCACCAGGTATAAACAGCAAGATGGATGAGATACGTGCAGCATACGGACTTATTAACCTCAAACAAGTTGATGCAGCGATAGAGGCACGTCATAAGGTTGCCGTTGCATATAGAGAGGCGTTGAAAGATGTAACAGGCATTCGTTGTTTACAAGATGTTCTTGGAGTTAAGAACAATTATAGCTATTTTCCAATTTTTGTAAATGAGAATGAGTACGGAACGAGTCGTGATGCTTTGTATGAGAAAATGAAAGCCTCAAATGTACTTGGTCGCAGGTATTTCTATCCATTGATTAGTGCATTCTCACCATACAACAAATATGCAAGTGCATCAAAGGAAAACTTACCTGTGGCCACAAAGTTAGCGGATAGTGTAATTTGTTTGCCAATGCATCATACATTAACGGATTATGATGTTCAAAGAGTAATAGATTGTATTTGCCAATGATCACTCAAAAAAAAATAATGCTTCTTGGAGGGTCTCGTTACCTTTTCCCGATTATTAAGAAAGCACATGAACTTGGGCTTTATGTAATTACTGCTGATTTTCTTCCAAATAATGATGCACATAAATATGCGGATGAATATGTTAATGTGAGCATCATTGAAAAAGAGAAGGTGCTTGCGGTAGCACAAGAAAAAAAGATAGATGGTATCATTTCCTTTGCTTGTGATCCTGGTGTGGCTACTGCTGCTTATGTGGCAGAAAAGATGAATTTGCCATTTCAAGGTTCTTATGAGTCTGTGTGCATACTTCAGGATAAGGGTAAATTCCGTCAGTTCCTCATTGACAATAATTTCAATTGTCCTAATGCCAAAAGTTATTCAGATATCAATGCTCCTTTTAAAGACATAGACTATTTCAATTGGCCTGTTATTGTTAAACCTGTAGATTCTGCGGGTAGCAAGGGATGTACTAAAGTTGAAAAACCAGAAGATTTGCCTTCTGCCATTCAGTATGCCTTGGAGAATGGTCACAATAATCATTTTATTATTGAGGACTTTTTGTCATTTGAAAGTTATCATTCAAGTACAGACCCATTCACTGTAGATGGTAAATTACAATGTGTCTCATATTCAGATCAGCTTTTTGATAAAGATGCCGATAATCCATATACTCCTGCTTTTATTATTTGGCCAACGACTATGAAACAAGAGCATCAAGATTATCTCACATCAGAGATTCAGCGATTGATGAATCTCCTTCATATGAAAACTGGTATTTATAACATAGAAACAGTTGTTGGTAATGGTGGTAAACCATACATTATGGAAGTCTCACCGCGTGGTGGTGGTTGTAAAATTGCTGAGTTGCAGCAAATGGCATTTTGCTCAAATGAGATAGAAAATGAAATTCGCAAAGCAGTAGGAATGTCGCTTCTTGAAATGTTTGAGAAACCAATTGAAGGTCATTGGTGTGAAATGATTATACACGCACGTCCTGGTTCACAAGGAGTGTTTGAACGAATGGATATTCACAAAGATATGCAGGATAAAGTCCGCACAATAGATATGTCAACAAAGAAGGGTGACATTGTTCATCCCTTTACTGGTGCTAATATGGCTCTCGGAGATATGTTTTTGCAGTTCGATTCTCGTGAAGAATTGAACAATGCTATTGCAGATACAACTAAATGGATGAATATCATATTAATGGATTAATTATGAATTTTATTTGTAGCAAATTAAGCGAAAAAAATATCATATTTATTAAGGAAATATAGAGATGAATTTACCCCCCCCTCCTTTTTTACAAGTGTTTGACAATGACTTGTCCTGAAATAGGTTTACAGAAATTAGAACTCAATGTAAACTTAAATTAGGACAAAATGGAAGAAAAAGTGAGGCATTATAGTGATGCCGAGAAGTATCAGATTTTGACGGAATGGATGAATTCCGGTGAGTCA
>JAZLIE010000072.1:0-33219 GCA_045617165.1 Candidatus Enterocola sp.
AGAGAAGAGACAAAGGGAATCCACTTAGTTCAAAAGATGAAAAAGAAGCGATGGCCTTTGTTCAAAAATATTGGCGAAACATTGCTGAAAAATGGGTGAATTTCTTTGTTTACAAAAAAAGAATCCGTTGTACCGACATTAAGAAAAAAATATGACACAACTTACAGTTATACATGCCGATTACATTGGAGGACTCTCCTTAAAATTGGATTTCTCTGATGGAATGTCAAAGAATGTGGATTTTTCCAATTTTTTAGAAAATCACCCTCATCCCCAGTATAACAAGTACGGAATGATTTCTAATTTTAAAAAATTCACATTAAGAAATGGAAATGTAATTTGGGGGAAACACGCAGATTTGAGTTTCCCAATAGATGCTTTATATGCCGGTAATCTAGAACTTACCTGCGATATGTGTTAACTTTTAAAATTATTTTTTATGACAACACCAGCATCGTAGAGGCGATGCACAGTTAAGTAAAATACTTAACAAGACATAGTGATAAAGCGTTGTAAGCAGAACTTGAACTTTTGAAATCTGGACAATTTCAAAATTTAACAATCAAGCACAAGCCTATGTACGCTCACGTTATTGAAGCGTGGGCTTTTGTGCATAATTTGATTGTTAAAGGTAGTCCAGAACCTCAAAAGTTCAAATGAAGCAAGCAAAAGTTCCACGCATTTTTTTCTTTTCAATAACATCACTTATATTTACAACAAAAAAAACTGATTATGAAAAAGTATTTTTTATTAGCAATTTCTATCTTATTGCTATCAAGCTGTGGTTCTATGAAGTCATGGCACAAAGGACAAGCAGAATGGATGCGAGTTCAAATACATGAAAATTTTGATTATACCAAAGCCTTTTCTACGGCATTGGATTTGATTAGTGAGAAGTATGAAATGGAAATGATAAACAAAGATGGCGGTTATGCTCGTTCTGCATGGAATTATTACCGCAAAGCAAATGGCCATACAGACAAAAACTTCCGCGTACGAATCACTATTAAATTTAATCATGATCGAACTCAACTTTCGGTTAAAACAGAAGTTCAAAGATTGCGACATGATGAATGGATAGACGGTTATGACACCAAACTTTCTGAACAAACACGAAGAGATATTCAAGGCGTATTACAATAAATTTTAATATTAATAATATATAGGTGATGTTTTTAAAAGGATGTATCTTCCGAGGTACATCCTTTTTAGTACATAACATTAAAGGACTGCCTTTGGTAGCATACAAATGTCCCTACAAGAAATGAAAAACTTGCAAGCTGTTAATATTTTGCAAAGAAAATTGTACCTTTACAGGATTATATTATCAAATAAATATATAACTGTATGCAAATAAATTACAACCGCAGGACAACCAAAAAGGTGCACATTGGGACTTTGACAGTAGGTGGAGAGTCACCAATAAGGGTGCAGTCAATGCTTAACACATCAACCAATGACACAGAGGCAAGCGTGTCACAGGCTATCAAGGTTATTGAAGCTGGAGGTGAGATTGTACGCCTTACAACACAAGGTGAGCGTGAGGCAAGAAATATGGCAAACATACGTACCAGCCTGAATGAACTTGGTTACGCCTCAGTACCACTTGTGGCAGATGTACACTTCAATCCCAAAGCCGCTTTTGAAGCAGCTAGGCATATTGAGAAAGTCCGCATAAATCCGGGCAATTTCGCCCAAACGCTTGAAGAGGCTGATGAGAAATTCACTGCATTTATAAAACTGTGTAAGGAGAAGGGGGTTGCAATAAGACTTGGAGTAAACCACGGCTCACTTAGCAAACGAATAATGGAGCGATATGGAGACACACCGGAAGGTATGGTGGAGAGTTGTATGGAGTATCTTAGAATATGCAAACGTGAGAATTTCAGCAATGTAGTAATATCTGTAAAGGCGTCAAATGTGAGGGTTATGGTGCATACAGTACGCCTTATGGCTGCCACCATGGATGCTGAAGAGCTTAACTTTCCGCTACATTTAGGTGTAACAGAGGCTGGGAATGACTTTGAAGGAAGAATTAAGAGTGCGGTAGGCATTGGAACGCTTCTTTCTGACGGCATCGGGGATACAATAAGGGTATCACTAAGTGAGGCACCGGAGCGTGAGATTCCTGTGGCACGTGAGATTGTCAAATTCATTAATGAGCGAGCAAACGCCCCACAAATGCAGAAAACAGACACATCATTCATAAATCCATACAAATACATACGTCGCACCTCAGATAGAATAGGAGCATTTGGCGGAGGTCAGGTACCTGAGATTCTCTCTGCTACAGATATAATCCCCGATGGTGTGATTGAATGCAACCTTACAAGTGGCAACGCCTTAGGAGAGGGCAGGCTATTTTTTGCCAAACTCCACGATGAAAAGTGTGCGGCACCTGTAGTCATAAGCCGCCATTACGGTAAAATGAGTAAAGAGGAACTAATAGTAAGAGCCTCCTGTGAACTTGGACCGCTTTTCATTGACGGACTGGGAGACGGAATACGTATTATTGCCGATGAAATGGAGCAAAACTTCATTGATGACCTTATGCTTACAATACTTCAGGCGGCACGAGCCCGTATGAGCAAAACAGAGTATATCTCCTGCCCAAGTTGCGGACGCACACTATTTGACATTGAGGGTACAATTGCAAAAATAAAGGCAGCCACCGCTGGTCAGAGCCACCTTAAAATTGGCATAATGGGGTGCATTGTAAACGGTCCCGGAGAGATGGCAGACGCTGACTACGGCTACGTGGGAGCGTCACCAAACCACATAAGCCTATATAAAGGGCAACAGGTTGTACGCAAGAACATTCCCCAAGATGAGGCTGTAGAGGCACTTGTGCAACTCATCAAAGACAACGGAGACTGGAAATAGCAGATGAACAGCAAGTGGCATACAATACTTAAGGTTATTATTATGGCAGGTGCCTACGGTTACCTTGCCTATCTGCTTATCACCTTTGACCGTTATGACCAACTTGCCGCAAGTTTTCAAAACATTACAGAGACCCGTTGGGTTCTACTTGCCTCAGCATTTCTGTTAATGCCTGTCAATTGGGGCGTGGAGGCGTGGAAATGGGAGACAGTCACAAGCAACATTCAAAGACTCACATTTGGTTCCGCCTACAAGGCGGTGCTTATGGGGCTGGCATCGGGGTTTTTCACACCAAACAGAATATGCGACCCCGTAGGACGTGTGATGACACTTGATGAGGGGAACAAGGGGAAGGGAGTAATGCTCTCATTTGTCTGCACAGCGGCACAGTCTTTTGCCTGCATATTCTTTCTGCTAATATCACTAAGCATAGGCTCTCTACCTCAATTCTTATCGGTTTCATCAATAATCTTAGTATCTGTTGCAATAGTAGCGTATCTTACAATCCCTCTTTGGGGCAGGTATGTTAGCATACCTAAAGCACCCGTTATTGACAATGCCTTCAGAGCTATGGATGAGGTCTCTTACCCTCTTCTGCTAAGCGTTTCGGCGGAGTCAATTATGAGATTTGCAATCTACAGCACTCAATACTACCTGATACTACTCTTTATGGGTGTGGAACTCAGCCCGTTTATGGCACTTGTGCTAATCCCTGTCAACTACTTTCTTATCTCAGTAACCCCCTCAGTGTCATTCTCTGAAATTGGAATCAGAGGCTCATACGCATCACTTCTCATAGGTGGTTTCACGGGAGAGCCCGTAGCCGCAGCCATAGCCGCGGTAATTGTATGGGTCATAAACTACATATTCCCGCTCATTGCCGGAACACTATTTGTAGCAAGGTGGAAATAGGCGGCTCAACACCGCAAATGGTGTCAAAATGAAATTTTTTTTTGATATTCCAGCCAATTGCACTAATTTTGCGAACTCAAATTTTACACATTATTATATTATGAGTGGGAAAAAACTTGTTGGAGAGAAGATTAGAGCCATACGTGAGGCTAAAAAAATGACACTTCAGACATTGGCTGAGAACAGCGGTCTGGAACATTCATTGGTTGAGCAAATTGAGAGTGACGTCAACATTCCGGGGTTGTCACCACTACTAAAGATAGCCCGTGCTCTTGGCGTGCGTTTAGGCACTTTTCTTGATGATAATGACAACATAGGACCAGAGGTTTGCCGTGCAGGTGTTGCGGAGAAGAGCCTCAGCACATCAAACACAAAGAGCCGTTCAAACTCACACCTTGATTTTGCATCACTTGCAAGCCACAAGGCAGGCCGCTCAATGGAGCCTTTCATAATAAATATTGAGCCAGCCGATGAAAAGAGACTTATTCTCTCTTCACACGAGGGTGAGGAGTTCATCTATGTGCTTGAGGGAGTTGTAAAAATAATTTACGGCAAAGAGACATACCTGCTTGAGAAAGGAGACAGCATATACTATGACTCCATAGTTGAGCACCTTGTCTGTGCCGGCAACAATGAAAATTCAAAAATTCTTGCGGTAGTGTACGCACCGCAATAATAAAGGAGAAAGAAAAAAGAAGAAAGAAGAGTGTTCCTCCCCTGGAGGGGAGGTTAGGAGGGGACCTTTACAACTCCGTTGTGAATTTTGTCGTGACTCGGGATAACACGTGAACTTGTTCTCCTCTCGCTACTCCAAAATTTCTTATTTCTTATTTCTCATTTTGTAAAGTGTATGGAAATGAAATTATCAAATAGAACTCTTGGGGATTGGTTGGAGCATTGGGCTGAGACCACACCTGACAAGGAGTACATAGTCTACTCAGACCGTGACCTGCGTTTCACTTGGAAAGAGTTCAATGAGCGTGTTGACAACCTTGCCAAAGGAATGCTTGCCATCGGGGTGGAGAAAGGAAGCCACGTAGGTCTGTGGGCTACAAACGTGCCTGACTGGCTGACATTCCTTTACGCCTGCGCAAAAATAGGTGCGGTTTGCGTCACAGTAAACACAAACTACAAGCAGAATGAACTTGAGTACCTGTGTGAGAACTCTGATATGCACACCCTCTGCATAATTGACGGCACCTGGGACTGTGACTATGTGGATATGACCTACAAGATGCTGCCTGAACTCAAGACCTGCCAGCGCGGACATCTGAAGAGCGAGCGTTTTCCTAAAATGAAAAACGTAATCTACATAGGTCAGGAGAAACACAGAGGAATGTACACAACATCAGAGATACTCCTTTTAGGACAGTCAATTACAGATGATAATCTTAAAAAGGCAAAAGCAGCGGTCACCTGCCACGATGTAGTGAATATGCAGTACACCTCAGGAACAACAGGATTCCCCAAAGGCGTAATGCTGACTCACCATAACATAACCAATGACGGATTTCTCACAGGAGAGAATATGAAGTTCACGCAAGATGACAAACTATGCGTCTGCGTGCCGCTCTTCCACTGCTTTGGAGTGGTGCTTGCCACTATGAACTGCCTCACACACGGCTGTACAGAGGTAATGGTAGAGAAATTTGACCCACTTGTAGTACTTGCATCAGTGCATAAGGAGCGTTGCACGGCACTCTACGGCGTGCCGACTATGTTCATTGCCGAACTAAACCACCCAATGTTCTCAATGTTTGACCTAACCTGCCTACGCACAGGAATTATGGCAGGCAGCCTCTGCCCAGTGGAACTGATGCGTCAGGTTAGTGACAAGATGCACCTCACAATAACAAGCGTCTATGGACTTACAGAGTCATCACCAGGTATGACACAGACCACAATAGATGACACTTTTGAGCAACGCTGCACAACAGTAGGACGCAACTATCCGTTTGTAGATGTCAAGGTGCTTGACCCTGAGACAGGCGATGAGTGCCCTGTAGGCGTTCAAGGAGAGATGTGCTGCAAAGGCTTCAATGTTATGAAAGGCTATTACAAAAACCCTGAAGCCACAGCAGAGACCATTGACAAGAACGGTTACCTCCACTCAGGAGACCTCGGGGTAAAAGATGAAGAGGGGTACTACCGCATAACAGGTCGTATCAAGGATATGATTATACGTGGCGGAGAGAACATCTACCCACGTGAGATTGAGGAGTTCCTCTACCACCTTGACGGCGTTAGTGACGTATCAGTGGCAGGCGTTCCGTCAAAGAAATACGGTGAGGAGGTAGGAGCCTTCATAATACTTAAAGAGGGTGTTAATCTCCACCCCGATGATGTAAAAGATTTCTGTAAGGGCAAGATAGCGCGTTACAAGATACCAAAATACATATTCTTTGTAAAAGAGTTCCCGCTTACCGGAAGCGGCAAAATACAGAAGTTCAAACTAAAAGACCTTGCACTTAAAATGTGTGAGGAACAAGGAATAGAAATTGTTTAATCGTGGAATCGGTTAATCGTGGAATCGTTGGTAATTATGTCGATTCACCGATTCACCAGTTCACCGATTCACCGAAAAAAATGTGTAATAATGAATTTAGTAATAGTAGAGTCTCCCGCAAAGGCAAAGACTATTGAGAAGTTTTTAGGTAGTGACTACCACGTAATGTCAAGTTTCGGTCATATCCGTGACCTGAAGACCAAGGACATAAGCATAGATTTCAAAGATGGCGGTTACAAGCCTATCTATGAAGTGCCTGCCGACAAGAAAAAGTTGGTCGCTGACCTTAAGAAACAGGTTAAGGCGTCAGACAAAGTATATCTTGCATCCGATGAAGACCGTGAGGGAGAGGCAATAGCCTGGCACCTTGCAGAGGTACTTGGACTTGACAAAGAGAAGACAAGCCGTATAGTCTTCCACGAGATTACAAAGCCAGCCATTCTAAAAGCAATAGAAGAGCCGCGCACAATAGACCTCAACCTTGTGGACGCACAGCAGGCACGCCGAGTGCTTGACCGTATCGTGGGATTTGAACTATCACCCATACTTTGGAAAAAGATTAAACCGGCACTATCAGCAGGCAGAGTACAGTCAGTTGCCGTAAGACTTATAGTTGAACGTGAGCGTGAGATACGTGATTTCAAAGTAGAGAACTATTACAAGATAAGCGCCCTGTTTGTAACCGATGACGGAGAGGCGTTAAAAGCCGAACTTGACACCCGTTTCACCAACAAAGAAGACGCCGTAGCGTTCATAGAGAAGTGCAAAGAGGCTGAGTTCACCATATCAGACATAGTTACAAAACCCGCACACCGCACCCCGGCGCCACCATTCACAACATCAACACTGCAACAGGAAGCGTCACGCAAATTAGGTTTCTCCGTATCACAGACAATGATGATAGCACAACGACTCTATGAAAGCGGACTCATAACCTATATGCGTACCGATTCTGTAAACCTCTCATCACTTGCAGTAAACACAGCAAAAAAAACCATAACAGAGACCTACGGAGCGGAGTACAGCAAGCCACGCCGCTACACCACAAAATCAAAAGGAGCGCAGGAGGCACATGAGGCAATACGCCCCACATACCTTGAGAACAGCAGTATAACAGGCTCTCGTCAGGAGACAGCACTCTATGACCTCATATACAAACGCACGTTAGCCTGTCAGATGGCAGATGCTGAGATAGAGCGCACTGTAATTACAATCGACTCAAAATCAACCACATATAACTTTATAGCAACCGGAGAGATAATCAAGTTTGACGGATTTCTGAAACTATACAAAGAGGGCGATGATGACGATGCGCAGGAGCAGGATATAAACATACTGCCGTCAGTTAAGAAAGGGGACAAACTGCAGTATGACACCATTGACTGCACAGAGCGTTTCACACAGCACCCGCCGCGCTACACAGAGGCGTCACTCGTCAGAAAGATGGAGGAACTTGGCATAGGACGCCCTTCAACATACGCCCCCACAATAACCACCATACTTGCACGTGAGTATGTAATAAAGGGAGACAAAGAGGGGGAGAAACGCCCATACAATATAATAAAACTAAAAAACGGCAAAATATCAGAGAGCAAGAAGACAGAGGTCATAGGAGCGGAGAAAGGCAAACTGTTGCCAACCGACACAGGTATGGTTGTAAATGACTACCTTGCAGATAATTTTGAGGAGATACTTGACTACAACTTCACCGCCGATGTAGAGAAAGACCTTGATAAGGTGGCGGAGGGTAAGGCAAAGTGGGAGAAGACAATAGACACCTTCTATAAAGGATTCCACAAACTTATAGAGACCGCATCAAAACAAAAGGCGGAGCATAAAGTTGGCGAGCGCATACTAGGTACGGACCCTAAGAGCGGACGCCCCGTCTCAGTAAAGATAGGACGCTTCGGCGTAGTGGCACAGATAGGAACAGCGTCAGACGCTGAAAAACCACAATTCGCAAGCCTCAAGAAAGGGCAATCAATTGAAAGTGTGACACTTGAAGAGGTGCTTGAACTCTTTAAACTGCCACGTGAACTTGGAGAGTTTGAAGGCTCAAAAGTAGTAGCCGCACTTGGCAGATTTGGAGCATACATAAGCCACGCAGGCAAGTTCTGCTCACTGCCTAAGAACCTTGACCCCGTAACCATAACACTTGATGAGGCAATAACCCTCATTAAAGAGAAACGGGAGGCGGAGGCTAACAAGGTGTTCCGCACATTCAGTGAAGACCCATCAGTTCAGTTGCTCAATGGCAGATACGGCATCTACCTATGCAAAGACAAGACAAACTACAAACTGCCTAAAGGCACAGACCCTGATAAACTCACATACGCTGATTGCGTTAAAATTATGGCCGATGACTCAGCCAAACCAGCGGCAAAAGGCAGATTCACTCACCGTAGGAAGTAATTTGCAACCCGAAGATTGCAGATTTTTATTATTTTTGTAATCCACATATTACAAATTTTTGTTATTTTTGTAATCTATATATTACAGATTTTTATTATCTTTGCATTTGTAAACAAAATTATTGCAAATGGAAACTTTATTTGAAAAACATAACAGGTATATAAAGGCTACTCCTAAGTCAATAATGAGGTCTTGTTCTAACAAAATTTTTTGGACAGAAAGATTAATTTCAATACAAGGAGCAAAGGGAGTTGGTAAATCCACTATGATAAGGCAATATATCAGCAGAAATTATCCGCTACATTCGCGAAAGGCTCTTTATTGTTCAATGGATTCTGTATATTTTAGCACACATTCAATAGTAGATTTGGCTGAGCAGTTTTATTCACAGGGTGGAGAACATCTGTTTTTAGACGAAATCCATAAATATGAAGGATGGAGTAGGGAGATAAAGGAGATATATGATTTATATCCCACACTTAAGGTGGTAATTAGTGGGTCTTCTCTTTTAAGTATTCTTAACGGAGATGCAGATTTATCCCGCCGATGTGTAAAACATACAATACAGGGGCTTTCTTTTCGCGAATATTTGCATTTTACCAAGGGTATAGAATTGCCTGTGTACTCTCTTGATGATATTGTTAACAAGGCATATCAAATAAGCGATGATATACACTCTAAATGTATGCCATTGAAATCATTTAATAACTATTGTGAATATGGGTACTATCCGTTTTCTATCGAGGGATTAGAGACTTATTATACTAAAATAGAGCAGGCGGTAACTCATATTATCGATGTTGAAATGACTCAATTGCGTAAGGTTGACGTTTCAAATGTACGGAAAATAAAGGCAATAGTGGAGTTTCTGGCAAATCAGGTGCCATACTTGCTTGATACAAGCAAAATGTCAAGGACAATAGGGGTGTCAAGAAATACAATAGAGCAATATTTGACACACCTTTGCGATGCAAAAATAATTAACTTACTGCCATCGCAGACAAAGTCACTTACAAAGATAGGAAGACCTGAAAAAATATATCTTGAAAATCCAAATATGATTTATGCCTTATCAAGTGACAAACCACAAATAGGTACAATTCGTGAGTGCTTTGCTGTTAATCAATTAAGCGCTAATCATAAAGTTGAATATGGTAAGGAGAACGGAGATTTTTTTATTGACAGCAAATATACTTTTGAGGTAGGAGGAAGAGATAAAGACTTTGGTCAAATAGCAGGAATTCCTGATTCATATATAATAGCGGATAATATGGATGAGCCTTCAGGTAGAAAAATTCCGTTATGGATGTTAGGCTTTTTATATTAAAAAGCTTCTTATTGTAACGGTTTTGCAACAAAAGTCCCGATGTTGTAAAAATGTTAAAAAAATTTACAAATACCACTGTTTTTTAACATTTCAAATCAAATTTTAACATTTGTTTTAACTATCTTTGTACCAAAATTGGTGCAAATAGCATCTAAACACCTAAAAATCAATGCTATTCACACCAATCCAAATTTTAGAAATGTTAAAAAATTAAAGATATGAAAAAGAGTTTACTACTTACTTTAACTTCTTTATTAGTTTTTAATGCTGTGGCGTGGGGAGAGGATTGCCTATTGCTAAATGATGGTGGCGAACATTCTATGTCGTATAAAAATTCGTACATTTATGAATTTTCTATTCAAGCACCAGGGAAAACATTTTCAATAGATATGTATAAGACTATGTCAACAGCTATTGGTTCTGTGTATTTATATGAGAGTGCTGATAAAAGTAATTGGACTAAAGTTAAAGAAATAGAGGTAAGAGACTTAGATAAAAACTCATATAAATCATTCTCTTGTAATATTTCAGAGTCTGCAAGGTATATAAAAGTAGATTTCCCGACCGTCGGTTCGTATAAGAGATATTTCAAGAACGCAAAAGTTGTTCAATCTAAATTTTTAAGAGTTGATAAAACATCAATTGATTTTGGCAGCCTGTTACTCAGTCAACAATCAGAGCAAACGGTTAAAGTATCATACTCCGCCACTAGTGGTACTGTAACATCTGATAATAGTGCATTTATAGTATCATCTGGTACGGCAGGTAATGCAGACTGTGGCAAATACGGAGACCAAAACATTACAATTACATTTAAGCCAACTACAATTGGAGATTTTTCTGGAACAGTTAACATAGGAGGAAACACAGTAACAGTTGAAGGCAAATGTGTTCTTCCCGCCCCTACACTATCAAACACTGCTAAAGGTTATACTACAGCAAACCTTTCTTGGAACAGTGTAGGCGGAGCCACAGGTTACAGACTCTATAATAACGGCTCTAAGTTTGGCGAGGATATGGCATCTACCCAAACATCTATAGATTTGACCGGATTAGCAATGCACACTGCATATAAATTTACCATTACAGCATTATCTGGTAGTGTTGAATCCAACCCATCAAATGAGGTTTCTATTACCACCGATGACCTTGCCGCATCAGCATATATAAATGTAAGCAACGCCTCATACTCATCTGTTGATGCTCAGTGGGCGGCAATTCCTGATGCTACAGGATATTATATTGTATCAAATAACGGCGTAGTTAATGTTTTTGAAGGCCACGATGTTACATCGGGGACACTTGTAGGCTTAATGCCTAACAATACCTATATGTTTACTGTTTATGGTATGTATGGTGAAGAGGTGTCACTGAACGGTAAAACATCTGGAGAAATTAAGACTCTTGAACCCATATGCCGTGTTGAGGAGTTTGATTCCAAAGAAATTGAATCAAAAGGTGGATTTGACTGGAATGACAAATATTCCGCTGCAATAACAACAATTAAAAATCAGGCTACAATATCGTTCTCATTTGAGATTACAACTGGAGCTTCTGGAAAGGAATTTTTTGTACAAGAGTCTGCCGATGGCAGTAATTGGACAAGAATCAATACTTGGAGCAGTGACTCTAAAGAAGGTTCAGGTCAAGTGACTCTCACACGGGGTAACTTTATGTTCCGTTTTGTATATTCAGGCAATTTTGGAGCTACAATATCAAATATCTCCGCTATGCAAAGTTCTTACCTTGAGATTCCTGAGACTATAGTTGATTTTGGAAATGTTGGACTAGGTGAAACACCTTCAAAGGACATTATAGTAAATTACTCTACTATGGTGGGTAACGTGTCAAAGAAAGGCTCTGATAAGTTTGCAGTAGATAAAAAGCAAGTTGGTAAAGATGACTGCGGATATGGTTCAGAGAATATCAAGGTTACTTTTGATGCAAGCACAGTAGGTCAGTACACAGCCACAGTTATGGTCGGTAGCACAGAGGTTACCGTTAAGGCAAACGTAACCTTGCCTGTGCCAACTCTTGAGGCAAGCGAGATTACATACAATTCTGCAAAACTTAGTTGGAACGCCGTTCCAGGTGCAGAGAAATATAAACTGAACTTTATTGGCGGCAACTCAATAGAGACAACTGACACCTGGTCTGTTTGCGATACACTTAAATTGCACTCATCCAATCAGTTTACCGTGCAGGCATACGGCGGAGGTCAATATACTGACCCAAGCAATGTTGTTACAGTAAATACGCTTGACCTTGCCGCACCGCAGAACTTCAGAGCAGAAGAGGTGTCATACACATCAATTCCAACTTTATGGGATGCCGTAAAAGATGCCACAGGCTATAGAATACAAAATGAAACACTATACACCTACGAGGATGTAGATGCCGGCACCACAGCATATATGTTTGCCGCATTGACAGATAATACAACTTACACAATCAGTGTAACACCTATCTACGATGGTGAGTTGTCAAACAACAAGGTATCACTTACCGTAACCACGCAAGAAATGCCTTACGTACCTGTAAGTTCCTGTGAGCAGTTCAGGGATGTTAATGAGAGGAGTATGGAGGCATTCATAATAGGAAAAAGTACCGACTATAATTTTGACAAGGCTGTATATAAGTCAAATGTAAGTTTTAAGGCAAGGGAAACAGGTCTTGCCACATTGCATAATACTCACCTATACGCGAAAGTGGGCGATGAATGGCAGAAAATATGGGACGAGGGAGAGGCTGGAATATCGTCATCATACAAAACATTCACCGTAGGGGTGCCTGATGGCGCAACAGCAATTCGTTTCTACAACAATACAGGCAGTTCTAATTGGAGAAATTATTCAGAGGTGATTGTTAAAAGAAGAAATGAGCTGGAACCGGGTACAGGCCTTGTTCAATTTGGTAATGTTGTGTTAGGTCATACTGAAACCAGAAGTATAACTGTAAAGTACTCTAATTTGGCAGATTTGACGGCACTATTAGAGGGAAGCAGTGAATTCAGTTTGGAAATGCAGGAGACCAAGGCTTGTGAATACGGTTCTGTGGAGTGCAAGATTTCTTACAAACCTGTAACTCTTGATAAAATACATCAGGGTAGTGTAACGTTGCGTAACGGAATGTCAAAAAGTATGGCGTTAGAGGGTGGCGTGTCAAAATTACCTGCATCGCCGTTTGTTGCGGCAGCTACAGGAAAGAGTGTCATAATAGTAAGTTGGAGCAAGGTTGAAAATGCCACATCTTATAAGTTGAATTGCCCTGAGGCTGGCATTGTGAATGTTGATATAAAAGATACGGGCGATGAAATTTACAGTTATAATGTAACAAACCTTGAAGAGAACAAGGAATATACATTTACATTAACTACAATGTACGGCGATATCGAAAATGAAAGCTTGACAAAAGCCGTGCGCACATACTCAACCGTAAAGGTTAATGCCGATGGTAAGGCATCTGAGTCAACATCGTGGACACTTGCGGGCGAGGAAGGGAAATGGAATAAAGATGAGGACTCTTTCCAATACGGCTCTCAGGTATCCATCACCCCAAAAAATGGCGAGGTTTGTTATGTGTATGAAAAGACTGTTATAGGGTCTGAGACAATAACTGCTAATCCTGCTGTGTTTGCGATTAGTGAGCCTGTTACCGCTACTATCTACTATACAGACAAGGTGACAGATGCTCCAGCCAACTTTACCGCTACATCAGACAGTAAGAGTAGCATAGAGTTGAGTTGGGACGCAGTGGAGTGTGCTGATACATATAATGTTTATTATAAAGATGGTTCTGTTGCTAAATCGGGTCTTACTACAACGGCTTGTACCATTGAAGGTCTTGAAGAGGATACCGAATATACATTCCAGGTTACAGCGGTTAATGCAGGCAGGGAGTCAGAGAAATCTGCTGAGGCTTCCGCCACCACACAAAAAACGCAGGGTGCCGCCAAGACTGGTGACGGACAGGTGTTCCAAACTATTGTAGAGGCTATAAACCATTCAATAGCAGAGGGTAACATAGATATTACTCTTCTACAGGATAGGGATGATGAGGATATAGTATTGCCTGCCGGTGCAGACTTCACCATAAATGGTGATGGTCACAAGATTGGTAATGTGCAGGTTAACAGCGGTGCCAAACTTACAATAGGCAGCACACTTATAACAGGAGACCTTAACATAAAGACTGAGTTCCGCAACTCTGGTGAGGTTGACCCGCAAAGTGATAACCTTCAGGTTTTGGGTTCTGTAAGTTTTGACAAGATTCTGGATCCAAGCGGAAAGGTGAATAACGCAATGTGGTATGCAGTATGTGTTCCATTCCCTGTTGACATAAAGGATATCAAGGGTGTATATAGTGATGGTTCTGAAAAAGAACTTGTATATGGGTATAACTACCTGATTGATGAATATGACGGAAACAAACGTGCCAAGAGCGGTAAAGGATGGGTTGAAATGTCTGCATCTGCTACTTTGATTCCTGGAAAGATGTATATGATAATTGCAGATATCAATATTTGCAGATTCTATAAGAAAGATGGAGCCCCTATTGTGTCTGATCTAACAACTATCCAATTACAAGAGTTTGCCGCCTCAAAAATTGAGAACCAAGGTTGGAATGCAATAGGCAATAGCCAACTATTCCATGTTGGTATGAACTCTGAAACAGAGTTTGGACAGACGGTGATACAAGGAACCAAGGCATACGATTTGGTATCACTTGATGACGAGAATTTTGTGGTGGCATCGCCTGTATTTATTCAGTACACAAACGGAGATGATAAAGTTGATTTGGTAAAGAAACAATTAGCTAGTTTGCGTTCTTCTATGCTTGAAAAGGAGAGGTTCAATTTACGCATTGCTACGTCTGACAGTAAAAATTATGCAGACCAATTATTCTTAACCGCCTCTGAATACGCCTCTGCAGACTATACAATTGGTAATGATTTGGCAAAGATGGGAGATTTAACGGGTGTTAATGTGGCTCGTATATGGATGAACGGCAAGGGTACCAACCTATGTGTAATGGATGCCAAACTGAATGGTGGTGTTACAGAGATTCCACTTTGTGTATTTGCTCCCAAAAGTGGTAACTACAAACTTTATTTGAATAGCGATGTTTATGGCTTAACTCTTGAACTATTGTATAATGGAGAAAACATTCATAATTTTGCAGACGGAGAGTTTACAATTGCTTTTGCAAAGGGAACAAATAGTGAATATTCTCTTAGAGTGTCTGTCGATGAGGACGCTCCTATAATAACAGATGCCGACGATGTTGACGGTATAATGGCGTTCATAAGTGAAAACATGCTGTATATAAGAGGTTTGAACAGTGGTGCTGAATATACGGTTTATAACGTGAACAATAAAATTGCCACCAGTGTGGCAGATGGCGGAGTAGAGCAGATTGCGCTTCCTCTGCAAGGTGTTTACATTGTTGTAAGCGGTGAGACAACCATTAAATTGTTGAATAATTAAAATCAATATAATGATGAAAGAATATCTTAAACCAGAATTGATTGTTATCTCTTGTGAAGGGACAGAAATATGTCAGGTATTTCCTGGCTCAGGCCCTGATGATCCGGTATTCTCACCGTATCCTTACTGATAATAATAGATTGTAGCAAGCACTTATCCCGTCCCACAAAAGTGAGGCGGGAGTTTTTGTCTCTCACTATCTTTTTTTTCGCTTCGCAAAAAAACACTGTCGTAATTTTTTTCGCTTCGCTCAAAGAGTTACTTTCGCATCAGTACAAAACCAAAAACCTGCGGTTTTTAAAATATTAGAAATGGGTGATTGCAAGCATGCTTGTATCACCCATTTCTAATATTTTTTGAAAAAAATCCCTGATTTTTTTGGTTTTGTATCGGATTTGTCGTAACTTCGCAGTCCGATTATTATTCAAAGTAAACTAAACGGTTGATAATCAGGCGTAAGCATCTTTTAGCCTAAGATGATTCCGACTTATACCCCATTATGGAGCCGCAGTTAAAAACGAATAAATTTTTAATAAAGTGGATACTTTAAGTTTTAAAACAAAATCAGTCAGCAAAGAAGCGGCTGCAGCAAACAAAGAGTGGGTTGTAGTTGATGCTACAGACCAGATTATGGGTCGTTTCTGCTCTAAGGTGGCAAAACTTGCAAGAGGCAAGTATATGCCTAATTTCACACCACATGTAGATTGTGGTTACAACGTTATCATCATCAATGCCGACAAGGTTAAACTTACTGGTAAGAAGTGGACAGACCACATAACACTTACCTTCACAGGTTATCCTGGCGGTCAGCGTGAGTGGAACCCAAAGAAACTTCAGGCAAAGAGCTCAAGATGCTACTTTGAGAAGGTGCTTAAGGGAATGCTCCCTAAGACGAAACTTGGTGACAAGATTCTTGGCAACATCTATGTATATGACGGAGCCGAGCACCCACACCAGGCTCAGAACCCAAAAGTAATTGACATTAACGCTCTTAATTAATACAGAACACCATGGATGAAAAAATGACATACCTTGCTAACGCACTTGGTAGAAGAAAAGCCGCTATAGCACGCGTTTATATTAAAGAGGGTAACGGCGACATAACCATCAACAATCGTCCTCTTGCTGTATATTTCCCATCTGGCATGCTACAGTTTGTAGTTAAGCAGCCACTTGCACAATTGGGCGTTGAGGGCAAATATGACATTAAGGTTAATCTGCAAGGCGGTGGTAGCACGGGTCAAGCTGAGGCTCTGAGACTTGCTATTGCACGCGCACTTGTTAAGATAGACGCAGAGAGCAAGCCAGCACTTAAGGCAGAAGGCTTTATGACACGTGACCCACGTGAAGTTGAGCGTAAGAAGCCAGGTCAGCCAAAAGCACGTAAGAGATTCCAGTTCTCTAAACGTTAATTCTTTGAAATTCTCCTCTCAACCAGACAAAATGGTTCTCACTTTGGAGCCGGGTCTAAATCAGAGGGCGTTTGTATCTAAATTTGCGGGACTCAGTTACTGACTACCCGCAAATTGATATTATCACAGAAAAATATTAAAAAGATAACAACAATTTAAATTTTTAATTTTATGGCAAGAACAAATTTCCAGGATTTGCTTGACGCAGGTTGTCACTTCGGACACCTCACACGCAAGTGGAATCCAGCAATGGCTCCTTACATTTTTATGGAGCACAATGGTATTCACATCATTGACCTTAACAAAACAGTAGTTAAAATTGACGAGGCGGCTGACGCTCTTCAGGCACTTGCTAAACAAGGCAAGAAGATTCTCTTTGTTGCTACAAAAAAGCAGGCTAAGGAGATTCTTGCAGAGAAGGCTACGTCAGTTAATATGCCTTACATTACAGAGCGTTGGGCAGGTGGTATGCTTACCAACTTCGCAACTATCCGTAAGGCTGTTAAAAAGATGTCTAACATTGACAAGATGGCATCTGACGGCACATTTGACAACCTTTCAAAGCGTGAGAAACTTCAGATTTCACGTCAGAGAGAGAAACTTGAGAAGAACCTTGGCTCTATTGCAGACCTTACACGCCTTCCGGCTGCGTTGTTTGTAATTGACACAGTTAAGGAGCACATAGCAGTTAAAGAGGCTCAGCGTCTGGGCATACCTGTATTCGGTATTATTGATACAAACGCTAACCCTAATGATGTTGACTATGTAATTCCAGCCAACGATGACGCATCTAAGTCTATTGAGATAATTCTTGGCGCTGTATGTGCGGCTATCCAGGAGGGTCTTCAGGAGCGTAAACTTGAGAAGGAGGCTGAGGCAGCCGATGCTCAAGAGGAGCAGCCAAAGGCTGAGAAGAAGGGTGGCGCAGGTAAATCTGGCAGAGCCCGTATCAAGAGAGGTAATGAGGGTGCTATGAACAACGCCCTTGCA
The DNA here is from genome assembly GCA_045617165.1 of Candidatus Enterocola sp. Taxonomy (GTDB): domain Bacteria; phylum Bacteroidota; class Bacteroidia; order Bacteroidales; family Paludibacteraceae; genus Enterocola. The sequence continues at coordinate 17,929 of JAZLIE010000072.1, forward strand.
GATAAATACAAAACAGAATCAGAGAAAGAGGAGGAATAAATTATGGCAAACGTAACAGTAGCAGATATAGCCAAGCTCCGCAAAATGACGGGTGCTGGTATGATGGACTGCAAGAACGCTCTTGCAGAGGCTGAATGTGATTTTGACAAGGCAATAGAGCTTATCCGCAAGCGTGGTCAGGCAATTGCCGCAAAACGTTCAGACAGAGAGGCTTCAGAGGGTTGCGTACTTGCTGCTAATGAGGGTGGTTTCGCCGCTCTTGTAGGCGTTAAGTGTGAGACAGACTTTGTTGCCAAGAACGCTGATTTTATTGCACTTACAAAGAAGATTCTTGATGCCGCTATGGCTGCAAAGCCTGCAAATCTTGAGGCACTTAAGAACGTTAAGATAGGTGACCGCACAGTTGCTGAGCTTATTACAGCACAGTCTGGCGTTACTGGTGAGAAGATGGAACTTGGAGCCTACGAGTTTGTAGAGGGTCCAGCCACAACTTCTTACATACATAATGGTAACAAACTTGCCTCTATCGTAGCATTCAATGAGAGTGCCGTTGAGAAAGTTCTTCACGAGGTTGCAATGCAAGTTGCCGCTATGAACCCAATCTCTATCAGCCGCGATGATGTTCCTGAAGATATCAAGGCTAAGGAACTTGAGATTGGACGTGAGAAGGCTCGTGAGGAGGGCAAGCCAGAGGCTATTCTTGACAGAATAGCACAAGGCAGATTGAACAAGTTCTTCCAAGAGAGCACACTGCTTGAGCAGGAGTTCATTATGGATGCCAAAAAGTCTGTTAAGCAACACCTTGAGGAGGCTTCAAAGTCACTCACCGCTACAGCATTCAAACGCTTCACATTAAATCAGGAATAATAAATCAAAAATAGAAAAAGGAGGGTAATAAAAATATTACCCTCCTTTTTCTATTTTTAAGGGACAAGTGACAAGGGACAGGGGACAAATACCCTTGACCCTTTATCCTTGACCCTCTATTTATATAGGAAGCGTTTTATACTACGTTTAGGGGTCTTCTCAAACTCCTTATCCACCTTCTCAATGGCAGAGAGACGGCAGAACGGCGGAATAACACGGTTCACTTGATTCTTAATACTCTCAAGAATCTCCTCAATGGATTTATTCTCAAGGTCTGCCTTCAGAGCAGCCAAATCGGGGAATACAAGAGCGGTGAGTTTGCCTTCACGGTCAACAACTATACTCTCCCCTACGCCAGGAATATTATTAAGTTTGCCCTCAATCTCCTCTGGGTATATGTTCTGCCCCGACGCACCAATAATAACACTCTTATTGCGTCCACGAATGAATATATTGCCCTCCTTGTCCACAATACCAAGGTCACCGGTACGCAGCCAACCATCTTTGAAAGCCGCTTTAGTGGCATCAGGGTTCTTATAATATTCAGTCATCACATTATCACCTCTCACAAGAATCTCACCCACAATCTTATGCGGGTCAGCACTGTCAATGGTAACCTCCATACGGTCAACAGCCTTGCCGCATGAACGCTCCTTGAACTTATCCCAAGCCTCATAGCCAAGAATAGGACCGCACTCCGTCATACCATAACCAACGGTATAGCAGAACTTTATCTGCCTCAGGCACTTCTCAACATCGTGGTTGAGAGCGGCGCCGCCAATAATCAAATGCTTCAGTTGACCGCCAAACACGCCCATAACCTTGTCGTGAACCTGCCTGCGCAGTTTGCTTCCTATGCCTGGCAAGTACCACAACTCACGCACCACAGGCTTCTTAATCTTAGGGAATACTGATTTCTGGAAAATCTTCTCAATGACCAAAGGCACGGTAAGCACCATATACGGGTGAACCTCTGAGAAAGCCTTCATAAGTACCTGCGGAGAGGGAGCCTTGCCTAAGAAATATACATGGCAACCACCTGCAAGTTGGTATAGCATCTCAAACGCCAACCCAAACATATGAGCAAGCGGAAGCATAGAGACCATACTCCAGCCCGGATGGTTGGCAATACCGTCCTGGCCAAACTGAATGTTTGAAGAGATAGCCTTATATGAGAGCACAACACCCTTAGGGTCACTCGTCGTACCAGAAGTGTAGTTTATGAGCGCAGGCTTGTCAAAGTTGTCTATAGGATACTTAACGTCCACCGGACCAAAGCCATCAGAGAACTTCTTAGCAAACATAGCCTCCAAATTATCGGCAATCTCAGGCAACTTGTCATCAACGGAACTGAGCACCGCAAAATTCTGCATACAGATTATGCCAATCAAGTTAGGCATAGCCTTAGGGTCAAGATTCTTGTAAACAAGGTCACCAACCATAAAGAGTTTTGCATCTGAGTGATTTACAAGAGAATGCACACTCTCTGGTGAGAATTCAGCAAGAATAGACACCGCCACTGCCTCATAAGTGGTTACAGCCATAAAACAAACAGCCCAATTAGCCGAATTACGTCCACACAGCGCAATCTTATCGCCCTTCTTAATCCCCGCCTCCTCAAACAAAATGTGTAGTTCAGCCACTTTCTGCGCCATCTGCCCGTAAGTCAGAGTATAATCAGTCCCATAATCAGTCAGCGCAGGCTCGTTCCAATAGTTTTTGACCGTGTTTTCAATAAAAGTCAGATAATGATTCATAAGAAAACAGTTAATACAACATACAAACATACTAAAAAAAAATTATACTATCCTAATTTACAAGTTGAAATTTGTCAATTCATTATGTTTTTATTAATTTTGGACTCAAATAACAAACATAATTATGGCTACCGAATTTAAATATCAGGCACCTTTCCCACTTGGAGAGGACACCACAGAGTACTATCTGCTTACAAAAGACTATGTGTCAGTAAGCGAGTTTGAGGGAAAACCTATTCTTAAAGTTGCAAAAGAGGGACTTACCGCTATGGCTAACGCCGCCTTCCGCGATGTCTCATTCCTGCTCCGCCGCTCACATAATGAGCAAGTCGCAAAAATCTTGAATGACCCCGATGCCTCAGAGAATGACAAATATGTGGCACTCACATTCCTGCGTAACGCTGATGTGGCTTGCAAAGGCAAACTACCTCTCTGCCAAGATACAGGAACAGCCATTATCCACGGAGAGAAAGGTCAGCAGGTATGGACAGGCTACTGTGATGAGGAAGCCCTGTCACTTGGAGTATTCAAAACCTACACAGAAGAGAACCTGCGTTACTCACAGAACGCACCGCTTGATATGTACAAAGAGGTCAACACAAAGTGCAACCTGCCAGCCCAGATAGACATAGAGGCTACAGAAGGCATGGAATACCGCTTCCTCTGCGTAACAAAAGGCGGTGGCAGCGCTAACAAGTCATATCTTTTCCAAGAGACCAAAGCCCTGCTTACCCCTGAAAAATTAGTTCCGTTCCTTGTAGAGAAGGTTAAGACTCTTGGAACAGCCGCTTGCCCTCCATATCACATTGCATTTGTAATTGGCGGCACATCGGCAGAAAAGAACCTGCTCACCGTAAAACTTGCCTCAACCCATTACTATGACTCACTTCCCACAACAGGTAATGAGTACGGGCGTGCCTTCCGTGATATTGAGTTGGAGAAAAAAGTTCTTGAAGAGGCTTGGAAGATAGGGCTTGGCGCACAGTTCGGTGGCAAATATCTTGCCCACGATGTCCGCATAATACGTCTGCCACGTCACGGAGCCTCTTGCCCTGTAGGTATGGGCGTAAGTTGCTCTGCAGACCGTAACATTAAATGTAAGATAAACAAAGACGGTATTTGGATTGAGAAGATGGATGACAATCCTTCATCACTTATACCTGAGGCACTACGTAACGCTGGTGAGGGTGATGCCGTTAAGGTTGACCTTAACCGCCCGATGTCTGAGATTCTTGCTCAACTTGACAAGTACCCGGTATCAACCCGTCTGTCACTTAACGGAACCATAATAGTTGGTAGAGATATTGCTCACGCAAAACTTAAAGAGCGTCTTGACCGCGGTGAAGGTCTGCCTCAGTACATAAAAGACCACCCTATCTACTATGCTGGTCCTGCCAAGACTCCTGCTGGTATGGCTTGCGGTAGTATGGGACCAACAACCGCAAACCGTATGGACCCATACGTTGATTTGTTCCAAAAGAACGGCGGCAGTATGATTATGCTTGCAAAGGGTAATCGTAGCCAGATAGTCACCGATGCCTGCAAGGCAAACGGAGGCTTCTATCTTGGCTCTATAGGCGGTCCAGCCGCAATACTTGCCCAGAATAACATTAAGAGCATTGAGTGCGTTGAGTATCCTGAACTTGGTATGGAGGCCATCTGGAAAATTGAAGTAGTTGATTTCCCTGCGTTCATTCTTGTTGACAACAAGGGGAACGATTTTTTCAAAAAACTGTAAATGGTGAATCGTGGAATCGGTGAATCGTGGAATCGAAAGTTTATCCAACGATTAACCGATTAACCGATTAACCGATTAACCAATGATTATATCTTTAAGAAACATAGAAGAGAAGGCAAAGACATTTCTAAATGAGCTTGGTGAGCGTCGCATCGTGGCGTTCTACGGCTCAATGGGTGCGGGCAAAACCACATTCATTAAGGCAATATGCAATGTATTGGGTGTTACTGATGCTGTAAACAGCCCCACCTTTGCCATTGTGAATGAATACCTTGCGGCAGACGGCAGTAATATCTATCACTTTGATTTCTACCGCATTAAGAAACTTGAAGAGGCGTATGACATAGGCTATGAGAACTACTTTTACAGCGGTAACCTCTGCCTTATAGAGTGGCCTGAACTAATAGAGGAACTACTTCCCGATGACGCAGTCCGTGTTCATATCACAGAAACCGCAGATGGCACCAGAGAACTTATAATAGAGTAAGATTCGCTCATTTTTTGTGAAAAGTTGCAAATTATTCGCTCATTTTTTGCTGTTTTTTATAAATTATTCACTCATTTTTTGTAAACAAACAAATTATGCACTATATTTGCAACTGATATGTATTTAGAACGCAAAATAGACAAATTCCTTATTGATTGGAGAAACCGCACCAACCATAAACCTTTAATAATAAAGGGTGCGCGACAGGTGGGGAAGACAGAATCAATAATAAGGTTTGCCCAAAATTACAAGAATAAGGTTGTCATCAATTTCATTGCCCAGCCACAGTATAAGTCAATAACAAGCGATGGATATGCTCCTGAATCAATAATAAAAAACATTTCTCTTATTGATGACAATGCCAGACTTTCAGCAGATGACACATTGATTGTATTTGATGAGATTCAAGCATTCCCTGATATTGTCACAGCACTTAAATTCTTTGCAATAGACGGAAAATATGATGTAATATGTAGTGGCTCTTTATTGGGTATAAATTACAAGCAAATAGAGAGCAACAGCGTTGGCTATAAAGAGGATTACACAATGAACTCTATGGATTTTGAAGAGTTCTTGTGGGCAAAGGGCAGATATACAGCAGCCGATGACATGCTCTCTCACTTGCAAAACACCATTCCGTTTTCTGCCACAGAGATGAATGTGTATTCATCTTTGTTCAAAGACTTTTGTATAACAGGCGGAATGCCGGCTATAGTTGCAAAACACATTGAAACGGGAACTTTTGAAGGTGTGCTAAATATGCAACGCCAGATTTTACAAGATTACAAAGATGATATACGTAAGTATGTTACAGGGCTTGAACAGACTAAAATTCTTAATGTGTTCAATCATATTCCGGTGCAACTTGCAAAAGAAAATAAAAAGTTTCAAATTTCAAAGGTAGCATCGGGTGCCAGATTTAAGGATTATTGGGGGTGCATAGAGTGGCTTAACGATGCAGGGATAATAAATATCTGTTACCAACTTAATTTCCCTGAGTTGCCCATAAAGGGTAATTATAACTCACAAAAATACAAAGTCTATTTTAAGGACACAGGATTGCTCATAGCAAGTTTAGATGAGGAATCTCAAACTGATTTAAGATATAACGGTAATTTTGGAGTATATAAGGGTGCCCTATATGAAAATATAGCCGCTGATGCCTTGATAAAATGTGGGTATGATACCTATTATTATAAGAGAGAAGATTCTACACTTGAGGAGGATTTTTTTGTAAGGACAGCCAAATCATTAGTCCCTATTGAGATAAAGGCGGTTAACGGTAAATCTAAATCTATGCGTACATTGTTAGACAGCAATCACTACCCCGATATAACTACAGGTATAAAATTTTGTATGGGTAATGTAGGATTTGATAATAAGCTATATACTTTCCCGTATTTCTGCTTGTTTTTATTAAAACGTTACATCTCAGGTGTTGATTATTAAACAAAAATATTATGATTATAATTACTACCCCGATGACAAAGAAACAGGAAATACAGATATTTGATGAGAAGAGAGTCCGCACCGTTTGGGATAGCGAACAAGAGAAGTGGTACTTCTCAGTAGTGGATGTTTGCGGTGTGCTGACAGATACAGCAGATTATCAGACATCGCGTAAATATTGGAATAAACTAAAGCAACGACTTACGGAAGAAGGCTGTGAACCGGTGACAATTTGTCACCAGTTGAAACTGCTCGCCGCAGATGGCAAGATGCGTATGACCGATGTTGGCGATACAGAGCAAATTTTCCGCATTATCCAATCCATACCATCACGTAAGGCTGAACCGTTTAAGCAGTGGATGGCGCAAGTGGCATCACAGCGTATAGACCAACTGCAAGACCCTGAACTAAGCATAGACCAGGCAATAGCAGACTATAAACGCCTTGGTTATAGTGACAAATGGATAAACAGCCGTATAAAAAGCATTGAGGTAAGAAAGGAACTAACCGATGAGTGGCTGAGGGCTGGCATACAGGAGGGTCAGCAATTTGCATCACTTACCGATATTATTACTAAAGAGTGGTCAGGAATGACTACCCGTCAATACAAGCAGTATAAGGGATTGAAAAAAGAGAACCTGCGAGACAATATGACCAATGTGGAATTGGCTCTTAATATGCTTGCAGAGGCATCTACAGCGGAAATATCAAAGCAAAGGAATCCCAAAGGCTTGAAAGAGAGCCAGATTGTGGCAAAGGAGGGTGGCAGCGTTGCCAAAGCAGCCCGCAAGCAACTTGAGAGCAAAACAGGCACATCAGCCATCTCACCAAACAAAGCAAGTGACTACTTGCTGCCTGAATAGCACACAATTCATCTTAATTTATAATTCCCCATAACTATACTTTTTTACCCACTTATGGGGATTTATAAGGTGTTTATAGTGGTATAATTCCCCATAACTATATTTTTTTACCCACTTATGGAGATTTATTCAAAAATAATACCTATATTTGCAAACAGACAAAACGGTGTATTATGCTTATAGGAAGAGAACAAGAACAACAAACGCTACTAAATCTTTTAAAGAGCGATGAATCTGAATTCTGTGCAGTATATGGTAGAAGAAGAGTAGGAAAAACATACCTTATACGGGAGTCGTTTAATTATTCATTCACATTTTCACATACTGGAGTGGCTAAAGCCGGTATGGATAGGCAACTATCCGCGTTCAGAGATTCGCTTCAAAGTTTTTCAGGCAATAAGTTGCACTTACCTAAAGATTGGTTTGATGCCTTCATAATGTTGGAAGAATATGTTAAAGCGTGTCCATCGGGTAAAAAAATTATATTTATTGACGAGCTCTCTTGGATGGACACCCCTAAATCAGGTTTTGTTAGTGCGTTAGAACATTTTTGGAATGGTTGGGCAACGGCAAGGGCAGAGCACGATATTGTGCTTATTGTTTGTGCAAGCAGTGCATCGTGGATAACCAAAAAGATTTTTCATAACAGGGGAGGTCTGTATAATAGGCTCACGGAACGTATTCATCTTAATCCGTTAACATTGGCAGAGTGTGAAAAGCTTGCCGTTGCGTCCGGGTTTAATATGAGTAGGAAAGATATTGCAGAGGCTTATATGATTTTAGGCGGAATACCTTTTTACTGGTCATTGATGAGAAGAGACCTTAGCTTGGCTCAGAATATTGACAACCTCTTTTTTTCAAGTAATGCCAAATTGTGTGATGAGTTTACAGAACTTTATTCATCGCTGTTTAAGAATCCTAAGCCATATATAAACATTGTACGGTTACTTGGGAAAAAGAAATCGGGTTGCACACGCAGGGAAATTGAACAAGGGTTGAAAACAGGAAGCAGTGGCACCCTTACGTCACAGCTTGAGGATTTGGAACGTAGCGGATTTATACGCTCATATAGGAATCTTGTTAAATCAGAAAGAGATACTATTTTTCAGCTCATAGACAATTACACATTATTTTATTTTGCATTTCTTGAGAAAGGTAATTCTGAGAATAAGTGGTCTGTGTCAATAATGTCTTCGGAACATAATAGTTGGGCGGGTCTTGCTTTTGAGAGATTATGCTTGTGGCACACCACCCAAATAAAAAAGGCATTAAGTGTGAATGGTATCTCTGCGGAGTTCTACTCGTGGTTTTACAAACCTACAGATGAGGAGAAATCGTATGGAATTAAAGGTGTGCAGATTGATATGCTTATTGACCGTGCTGACAATGTCATCAATTTGTGTGAAATGAAGTTTTCAAACGGAGAATACACAATAGATGCAGATACTGAATCAAACATCAGACATAAAATGTCTATGTTAATGCAAAAGACAAAGACAAAAAAATCTATTCACCCTATCTTAATAACCACTTACGGATTAACAAAAAATATTCACTCAAACATAATGTTACACGTAGTGACACTTGATGACTTATTTGCAGAGTAATCCGTGCTATAGCACACAATCCATCTTAACATCGTGGGGCTCAGCGGTTTCCACGATGGCTGGCTCTATCTGGCATCTAAAGCAGACTCCAATTTTATAACAGGTGGCACCGCTTAATAGGCGGTCATAGTAGCCTTTGCCACGCCCAAGGCGGTAACCGTCTGTGGTAAAGCCAACGCCTGGAACTATAACAAGGTCAATATCATTGATAGGAACATAATCTGAGCCTACAGGCTCGCTGATATTGTACGCTCCTATGCGTTGTTGCTCACTATATGGAAGTATTTTCAAAATATCACCGCAGACAACAGGCATAAAAAACCGCTTCACAGCCTTGAACCGCTCAAGTATAGGCAGAACATCTATCTCATCAGGCAGAGGATTGTAAATCAGAACACTTTTAGCAGAGGTAAAATGTGGTTCAGCGGAAATTGCTGACAGCAGGCGTAACGCCTCAGCCTCACGCTCCTCTATGCTCATTGCCTTAACACGAGCCTTAATAATTGTTCTTATCTCCTTTTTGTTCATATCTACAAAACCCTGAAATAATTTAACAAATCCTTATAGTTGTCTTGTGCTGTCAGACAAGTATCACGCAAATAGCCTGGTATCTTAGGCCAGTTTTGCAAGCCCCTGTAATAAAAATATTTGAGGTCATCTGTAATAATAAACGGAACTATGTCATTTGCAAGGCATTCCTTGAATAGAATAAGCCTGCCAACACGCCCGTTGCCATCTTGGAACGGATGAATCTTCTCAAAACTACAGTGAAAGTCAAGCAGGTCATCCAATGTTTTTACAGATTTACCATTATACCATCTCAACAGCTCCTTCATTTCACTATCTACATTCTCTGGTGCTGTGGTTTCAACCCCTCCAACCTCATTTGGCAGTTTCTTGTAGTCTCCAACGGCAAACCACCCTTTCTCACTGTCAGAAGTACCTGTTTTTATAACCCGATGCAGTTCTTTAACAAGCCCCACACTTAGTTTCTCCTGTGCCTTTGCAATAATAATATCAAAAGCCTTAAAATGATTGATGGTCTCAACTATATCATCAATATCCACAACCTCATTTGTCACCCCGATGGTATGCGTTTCAAATATATATCTTGTCTGGTCGTGAGTCAGACGGCTGCCTTCAATATGGTTTGAGTTGTATGTAAAGTCAATTTGAGTTCTGTGATAAATTCCACCCTTAACCCCGCCCTCCATTTCCTGTTCCAATCTCTCAAGCAGTGGTGATTTCTTGCGTAAATGTTTCCCCTTTGCCGGTAAAACAGCATTCTCTGGAATATTCCAATTCCTTGCAGTTTGGAATGCCCCTGCAATTTTTCCACTTGCACAATAGTTACGCACGGTACGTTCTGTAACTCCGTGCATAGCGGCATACTCTGTTACTGATAAAAATTTCATTCGGAAAACTTATAACCCTAATTATGGCACAAAGTTAATAAAATTTTCCGTTATCGGCAAATTTATAACTTGATTTATAACAATTCCGCAACCGTGAGACCGCTGTGCATTCCAACGCAATAGCGAGCGTCTTCTGTACCATCGGGGTGAGTAAGGCTATCTACGTATAGAGGTTCGCCTACAGTAAATATGCGGCAAAAGAATGTATCGCCATTGCTCCAAGAGGCGTTCTCGTTAGACTCAATAATGAATTTGAAATCTCCCATATAGACAAGTGTGGTCACTCTGTCGGGGAGCCACGCTATGCGCACTCTGTCTCCCTCTTTTAGGTTTTGTACTATTATTGACGGTTTTATAGGCAACCCCGATTCCTCACGTATTGCGGCTTTTTCTGCTTTTAGAAATTCAGTCCAATTACTATATCCCACATAGTTGGAAAGCAGGTCAAGGGTACTATGGCGTATGGATTTGTATTTTTTCAGGTAGCCCCATAAACGCATAAGGGTATATTCGTTAAGTTGTCCGTCAATAGCACTGTTTATGTGTGTTGTAAGCGTAATAAAATCAGACGGAGCGACTGGTTTTATTCCTTCACGCTCCTCAACCCTACGTTTTAATAGCTCTAATTCAGGGCGATGGCTCTCAACTGATGATTTCATGTGTTTTATGGCTCCTTTATTTTCCTTACAAAAATAGTACTGCAATGTTTTATGTGCCAAGTGCTTGTTAGTACTTGTTTGATTGTTCTTGTGCCAACTTTCGCCATCTGTTTATCAATGGACCTCCCACATCTGCCGGCAGTGAGTATATTGATTGTCTGCCACTTGCAATATCTTCAAGTGGTACGAAACACCTTTTATGGTACTCCATATAGTCATCGTTAAACAGTATATTTTCCAATGAATCAGATGGTTGCATTGCTCTCCGCACACTGTCTGTTGAATATGTGAACTCTGTTCTGTAAATTAGGCAGAACTCCTTGTAGGCTGAAGTGTCAAGTTTTGCCAAACAAGCGTTATAGCAGCTGTCATATTTTGCATGTGTCTCATCCAACAGTTTGTTGTAGGCTGTCTCTTTGGCTGAGGGGTGTGGTATCTGGGAATATATTACCGCAGATGCCATTACCGCCACAATGCACAATGCCACGCAAACCTTTTTTATAATATCTGTTGTATTTATAGCCTTGCTTATGGCTGTAACTGATGAGAACCGTTTGGCAGGATTTACTCTGTGGCACTTGCTCTTAACATACGTATAACTGTGTGGAAATATATCATCAATAATGTAACCTATTGACCAGATGTCGCTTGCAAAAGTCACCTCTTTCCCGGCTTTTAGCTCGGGCGATGCGTATTTGTTTGTGAAGCCGCGTGCGCGAGATATGTAGGCATCGTTGTCTGACAGTCCGAAATCTATAAGTTTTACGTGGTGTCCGTTATTTGTTATGAGAATATTGTCAGGCTTTATATCATGGTGTATTATCTGTTTCAAATGTAGTTCCCCGATGGCTTCAAGCAGTTCGCTCAGCACTCTTTTCTTCTCCGTCTTTGACGGTTTCAACTCCAGCCACTCACTAAGGGTTATGCTGTCAACATACTGCATTACAATGCAAAGCCCGACATCGGGGTCTGTTATAAGTTCATAACACTCAGCACAGTAGATACTTGTAACTTCTTTATGTAGGTCAAACTCACGCTTTAGAATGCACTCATATTGCCCCTGTAGTCCAACTTCTTTCTTTATACCTTTTAGGGCAAACCACTTGCCTCCCCTTTGGGCTTTGTAGATTATACTGTACCCATTATCAGATTCATACATTACAGAGTGGTCAGAGAACGCTCCGCCACTGACAGTGGTAGTGTTATTTGGGAATCCTGAGGTTTGCATAATTATTAATAAAACTAACCATACGTTCGCCAGAAGCAGTTATGGCAAAGATATAAAAACTGTCAATACATTGACCGAATTTACGTAAAAATCGTCAATTAACTGACTGAATTTAGTTTCACTACCTTATCTAATTCCACCTGTAGTGCTTTTGAAATTTTGTAGAGGGTTATAATTGTGGGATTAGTCTTGCCGGCCTCAATGCGGCACATATTAGAAGTCTCAAACCCGCATCTCAGTGCAAGTTCCTGCTGAGAGATTCCAGCCTGCTCCCGCATCTCTTTTATACGCTTACCTATCTGTATGCAAAGTTCCTTCTCTTCCATAATTAAGGTGTAGACTCTGCTAACAAAATTACTTCATTGCAACTGCAAATTTGTTATCATAAATGATAACAACAGCACTTTCAGGCAACATTTTGACAAAATTAAGCACTAACAAGCACTTTGCTTTGTGTTACCGCATATTTTACCTTTGCATTAACAATTAAATGTTGTTATAAATATCAAAGGGAGGAATGCCGAAAATCCCATAAAGAGTAGGCGTTTAAATTCATTTTATTATGGAATCAACAAAAGTAAGCCAGGTGATAATGGCTTTGAATGAGAAACTTGACCCTCAAGGGTTAATGCTTGTAAAAAGTGTGGTGGAAAAGATGGACGACAAAAACTACGATGCAGTTCTTGCGTCTATCTCAGGACTGAAGAGTCCGACAACCGTTCTTATTATGTCAATTTTCTTAGGGTATTTTGGAGTGGACAGATTTATGACGGGAAGAATAGGCTCCGGTATCTGCAAACTGATTTTCGGCTGGCTGACATTTGGAATTTGGTGGCTGGTTGATGTCATTAAAGCCAAGAAAGCCACTTGTTCATATAATCTTAGGAAACTTCAAATGACATTGAATATGATGTCGTAAAAATCAAAAGGATATGAGAAAAATATTTACAATAATAGGTAGTATAATGGTGGCCGTTATGCTACCTGCTTGTTCCAATCCTGAAGATGATGCTAAAAAATTGTCTGCAGAATTCAATGAGGAGTTGCAAAAGTACACAGAGTGTGAGACTCCTAATGATTTTGACAATCTGATGTATAGTGCAAAATCAAAAATAGAGTCGGAGTATAATGATTGTGAAGAAAAATATAAAGACACATCTGAGAAAATAGAGTTGTTCCATACCGTTTATGAACAAGGGACAGACAGTATGTTAGTTGCCTTCAATAAGGCATACGGTGAGAATATTGTGAAGACACTTGGTTCTGAGTATTGGTATAAACCGTGCATTTCAGATGGTTATTATGTATATACCTTCAGTAACAATAATTTTCATATTGTAGGTTGTAAAAAAGACATACCTTACACTATTAACGGTGATACGCTCTTCTTTAGTGACGCTGACAATTCAAAATTGATTATAGATTTTGGTTATGGCGTTGAAAGCTTCTCTTTAATGGATGTGACAACTAGAGATGCAGTTTCATTTAAGAAAGCAAACGATAGGGCAAAAATCTGTGGGTTTTGGAGTGCTAATATTGATGGTTGGACGTGTGGTTTTAATTTTAAAAATGATGGAAGATATGTTATGACGGCTTTTGGGCGTTCTAAATCAGGAAAATGGACCTTCAATGATGGTAAAATGACAATGGACGGTAGCAACCCTGATAAAGTGACTATAAAGGATATTAATGCATTTATCATCCCTGGTGGATATTGGACAAGACAGACAGTGTCTTCTCCTAAGAGTGTTTCATTCTTATTTGACGAGGATAATCAAGTTGGCGATCCTGTTGAAAAATCAAAGAGCTATAAGTCATCATCATCTTCTTCATCATCTTCTTCAAGTAATGGTTCAGAAGACTGGGATAGCGTTCTTGATGAATATGAGGAATTTGTAGATGACTACGTCAAACTTTACAAGAAGGCTAAAGCAGGAGATATGTCTGCTATGACAGAATATGTAACAGTATTGGAGGACGCTCAAAGTCTTTCCAATAAGTTGGAGAATGCCAGTTCAGATTTGTCATCATCACAGTTGAACAGGTATCAGAAAATTCTCAATAAGATGATGTCTGCAATGAATTAAGCACCAAGCTTTGTGTTACTGCAAATTCTGATTTTGCAGTAACACAAATTTTATTTGGTGTCGTAAAAAACATCGGTAGTAGCAAAAAGTTTATTATCAATTATGATAATACAGGAAAAATCATTACATTTGTATTCGTTTTATCATAAATGATAATAGAAAACAATTAAATAACTACGGGAGAAAAGCCGAAAATCCCATAAAGAGTAGGCAGAAAAAATTAAATACTATGGCAAAACAAGCAGAATACAAAGATTATGTAGTGTCTATAGATGATAATGGGAGTGTTATTGTAACAAAGAGTGGAAAGCAATGTGATAACGCAAAGTGTGCTCTATGTGAAATTGCAAAACAAATTTCACTTGATGTAAATGCAAAATGGAACACTCGCCAACTTGGTGCGAGAGTACTCTATGAAATAGTGATGAGAACAGCAAATGTTGAATGCAAAGATAAAAAATTGCACACATATTATATTAGACTTGAAGCATCAAATTTATGGCGTTTTGACAGTATTGAATTAGACAATGTTACTGAAGATGAATTAACTGATGCAATTGAAGCATCTAAGGGATGGGCTAATATGGTAGGATCGGCATCTATTCTGTCTTGCTTGAAAGAAGATATTGATAACGGATACGTATTTGGATATGATGAAGATGATGTAAAAAAACTATCATCTATTATAGGAGAAAATATTGTGCATATGTCGGAATATTTTCCTGACGCTGAGGATGAGTTTGCAGTTGTTGTAACAAATGAGAATGATGAAGACATAGAGACGATTGAAAGTTCTGATATTTCATCGTTTAATTCCGAACAATGTTACCCGATAAAACTTGATGATTACGACGAAGATGATGATGAATATGCAGTCGTAAAGAAGTATCTTGAATGTAATAATCACGATAAGGAATTTGCGGAGCATACATTTCGTGTTTCCACAGGTGGAAAATGGTTTTGGTTGAATGTCCAAAGATGTATGGCTGAAGAGTATCCCAGATACAAATTGGACATACAGGATGAATTTGATCCATGTAAAATTTCTTTCAAAAAGACACTTGTAGAGGAAGCTATCGATGGTAGGATGTCTATTGAAGTTATTACTGAAGTTTTGTATGATGGAAAAGTTCT
>JAZLIE010000073.1:0-29288 GCA_045617165.1 Candidatus Enterocola sp.
AACCCAACCTGAACCTCCGTCACTGCTGTATTGCAATGTAAGTGAAGGGGTTAGACCGGCGACACCCTGCGGTATGTGGAGGCTGTATGAAATAGAAGCCGCTCCTGGGGCGTCCGGTTTCGGGGCTTGCATAAATGTGATGCCGGCGGCAGGGTTGGCGGGCTCGTAGTCACTGATGAATGTGGGGGTGAGTGCTCCTGTCTCAGGTGACTCGGGAACTTTCAGTATTCCGTTAACCATATCCGTGAAGTGACTGGTTCTGGAATATGCCAGTTGGTGTCTTACGTCTATCGTGTCCGTCTCAAGGACATCCCAGCGCCTAAGCCTCTCATCATAGTAGTATGTGTGGATATCTGCCGTTGTGTAACCCGACGGTATCTTAAGCGAGTCAAACGGAAGTGAGACTGTAGCCTCGCACTGCGTGAAGTGCTCACCGTGGGGAAGGAACCTGTAGCCTGCGGCCTTGCCTGTGACGTTGACCAACTCCGCTGGCAACACCGCCATCTCTCCCTCTGACAACGCCGTAATGGAGAACTCCTTTTCTCCCGTTATGGAACTCTCTCTGACATACAAAGCCGCTCCACCACATCTGAGGGTGTCAGCCTTGCCTACCTTGAACACCTTGCTCGCGGACTGTTTGACCATCTTGGCTGTGACCTCCTTGGCTGTGGCCTCCGCACCGCTCGCAAGAACGCTGTCGCTTACCTCTCGCCTGGCGTCACCTGCTGACTCTCTGTCATTTGAGCAGGAAGAGAGAGTCAGACACGCAAGTAACGTTATATGTAGTATCAATCCTGTTCTTCTCATCTTCTCTCCACTTTGAATGTTGACAAATATCCTCCTGCGTTTGCAATTACAACATACATACCCGGGACAGGAAGGAACCCATGGTATGTGTAACGTGAGTCTCCCTTCAGATTGGTGTCTGTAACAATTTGACCCACAGAGTTATATATTCTTATGTTTATATCAGTTTTTTTGCTCAGGGAAAAAGACACACTTATATTGCCGTCAAGTGTCGGGCTTGGATATATGGTGACATTATGCATGACATCCTCAACCTCTATCTCTTCTTCAACAACACTTCTTGCGGCGACTGTAAAGCGCGAGTTCCCCGGAAACAGAACACCGTCAAACTGGACAATACCAGAACCAGTGTTCGCCGCCCTGTAACTTGCTGAGTCAACCTCCAGCCAGTACTCCTCGCCTTCTCCTATCCTTGGCAGACCTCCGTCGCCCTCCACATTGAACCTCACTGTCACAGGCGTGTTCCGCCAGTTGCCGGTAGGAGTTACCGTCCACTCCCTCTCCAGTTTGCCAATATCCTCCCCCTCTGCCGTCTGAAACCTGTTCTGACCGCCGTTACGGCTCCACATCAAGTACATACCGTCTGACACTGTGTCACTGACCGATATCTCCGGCTCCCCGCTTTTTATGCTCTGACCTTTTAAGTGAACAAGCTCGGAGCCTGAGTCCACACCTATGCCCGCTATCGCGTTGGGGTATTCCGCATTCTGTTCAGCGTTCCAAATCACATCCCCTTTGGAATCCACATAATCTGTGGGGGTTGTTTGATTCAATGTCAATCCATACCTGATGGCATAATAACTCTCAACCTTTCCCCTTTCTGAGAAAGAGAGCGTTTTTCCATATAAATTGTAGTCAACAATCGGCTCATACTGACTCTCCTTGATGTCAAAAGCGGCGCAGTACCTCCTGTTGTCCATACCTCCAACCAAAATATCGCTATTCAGTTTTACTGTGTCACTCTCTATTACTCCCATCAGGAAACTGTACAAAACAAGCGAGTCTGCATCCTGCCTTTGTGTTGCGTAATCAATCTTTTTTTCTTTAACACCCAGCCAATCGGTTGTGACCGCGGAAACAGCGGAATCAGCCCTGCTGACTGTGACAAGAGCCTCGGTATCTTTTCCCGCACGCACAACTCCGATAATGGAAATACCTTTTCTTGAGACATCACCTATTTTTGAAGAGTATTGAACGCCTCTATCCTCTCCTGACGTGAAAACAACACCGTCAACCCCACCCTTTACAGCATAAGAGTGAGAATGCCATAGGAGTAACAGTAGCAATATTGGTATAGTTCTTTTCATAAATCAGTTGAATTTTATAGCGTCATACGACCCGCTGCCACTACCCACTTTAATGACATTATCTCCGCCAGCATCTTTTCCAATTGTAATTTCAGGGAATTTACTCTCCCATATCTTTATTAAGTCACTCTTGCCTGACGCTTTTACGCGGCAGTCCATAACAGGCTCCGTCAAATCCCTCACGCAACGGCAAGGCATTGCGGGGGCGGCGTTGTATATGTCCATAAACACTGGCTTCCACTCTCCCTCAAATCTACCTGTGTAAGGGACATTCCAAATGAAATCAACTCTTCTGCCGTCAACCATTCTACTTCCTTTGATAACGTCAGACACCCAGAACATTGACTCCATACCGTTTGCAAAGGCTTCCGTACCGCTGAATATCGCCGATGACGCACCCTCCGGCCACGCACTCCTCACATCCTCACTTGTCGGAACACGCCATCCGTCAGGGCATATTCCGCCGCTTACGTCCTCATACGTGTAATAGACGCCGGCTTCTGTACCGTCACACTGTTTTCCACCAATACTGCCTGATGTCTTTGTCCTGAGATTCTCCTGCATCCAGTACGTGGTGCCTGACCTCTTGATTCTGTATGAGTTGCCTGTCCTGTCTTTTATGCGTGCGTCAGGGTTATCAATATCATCTGATGTTTTTATCCTCAATATATCAGCCACCTTGTATCTTAATACTGTGTCAGGTTTGTACACATACAGCCAGTCCCTGTCTGTCTGACCGTCCCATATACAGCGGACGGAACGACCAAGCATCTTGCTCTCACTTCCTATTGAAAGAGAGCCTGTGAAATTCATCTGACAACAGTGTGCGCTATACTTGGACAAAGAATCGGCGGACCAGAATGATGCCACTATTGTATTGCCTTTCAGTTCCTCCCCCTTGGCGTAACCTTCGGCTGTAGCCTTAAAACCGTTGTCTCCGGAACCTTCCCTATATAACAAGTCAATAGTTTCGCTCCAACCTTCTGAGGTTCTCAATCTGGTGGAGCCTGTGTGACTCTGACTTCCAGAAAGCGACTCCAACTCAGCGTAAGATGGCAGATGGAACTTGTTAGGGCATATCCCCTGCCTTTTGTCCGCACCCGTAGCGGCACTCCAGTTATAAAGTGCTCCGTTGTCAGTAATCTTAATATACGGCTTGTATGTGGAGTCAGTTGATGATACCAGTTTTGTGCCACGCAGATTACTCAATGTGTCATATTCTGACACACGTAGGTTCTCAAGCATCCAGTAATGACCACCCACATAGCCAACATTATATGATTTCCCCTCCACGTCCTTGACATACCTGGGGACAGGCTCTATCATACTAAGGCTGTCAAACGAACTGACACGCAGCTCTTCACGTGTTCCGTCAACATTCTCAATGGTAATTGAAACTTCCGCCGCAGATGTGGCAGCCACAAATATAGCGGTAGATAATAGTATCAATCTTCGCATAATCATTTCAAATCAATTATAAAGTCGCACAAACCATCTCCCTTGTACACAGACAGCCTGTATAGCCCGGACTTCTTTACTGTGCAAGTATTATTCTTACCAACCTTCCTGCCTGGATTGGGAAGTGACCATACAACCTTGTTGCCGCCTTCGCAAGATGATTTGAGCAGTATACTCATATCATCTGACGGCTCCGCATCCGAAGTAAGGTTCAGTGTCCACCCCTCATCCGCCTTTATTGTATTCAACTTCAATCCGGAGCAGGTGCTTACTCTTGCCATATCACCTTTAATCACCAATTTATTCGTATGCTCCTCTGTGTTGGTGTGAACGGTCAGTGTGGCTGTCTCTTTGTCCCACGGCACATATTTGAAGGGAATTCTATAGCAACTGTCCGGTTTGACAACAATACTATCCACCGCACCAACCTGAGTGATTTGAACACCGTCAAACTCTGTCTTGAAAAGCAACAGGTCATCACAGCCTGTGTTCCTTATGACCACATCCCTTGTCATCTCCGCATCCGCTTTCCCAAAGTCCAGAGTGTCCATTGGCAATCCGTCCGCAGTCTCAAATGAGAGCCTCGGCTCCCTTACTCCTATTATGTTCCTGCCTAAAACCACAGAGCCCGCTTTTGATGAGTATCTTATTGTGTCACTGACCAATTTGTAGTCGTTGCCACCCTTTATAAGGCGCAGGTCAACCAACTCCCCCTCATCGTAGCCGTCCTTGTACGCATCTGTGGAACGCCCGTAAACCGTAAGCTCCAACACTTCTCTCTCCTTACTCCAGGTTCCCTTTGCGGCAAGTATGCTCATATCAGCCGAATCACATCTGGCGTAGTAGAACGCCGCTATCGTATCAGCCTCTGTCATCGGGTCACAGCCAAGCGTCACCTCACTTAGTGAACTGACAACTATCTTCATAGGGCCTACCAGTGAGTTTGACGCCATCTGGTCAGGAGTGATGGTTAATGGCGTCTCAGAGGTTCCGTAACGCCCTGTCATTCCATAGTTGTCTGCCGCTATTATGTAATACTCCGCTGATTTGTCAACAAACGCCCCCTGGTTGATTGTTCCGACATACTTCGTGCCACTTGTGGACGGCAACTTCCTCATTTCAACTGTCTGGTACTCTGACGGAGTGTTCCTTATACGGTATCTGAGAAGAACCGACGCAATGCTGTCTGTGCTGTCAAATACATCAGCATATAGAGTAAGAGGCCTGCACGGCGTGGCTGGTGTTGAGGACACCCTGCTGATTAGAGGTGCCTCATTTGGAGTGACGGCTATGCTCCAGTAGAAATCGTCCTTGTAGTACGGTGGTGATGAGACCTTGGTCTTGTATGTGACCCCGCTGCCGTATGTGCGGTGCGTGTACGCCTCCGCATAGTATTGCACCACCTCATTCTTAACATACTCCTTTGGTATGGTGAATCCTACACTTACGGCTGTCGCCGTATCCTGTTTTTCAACAACTTTTATTTGCTTTTGATATTCGGTATCTCCGTTGTTTTTATAAAACAGCATTACTGAATCCACAACATTGCCGTTTGACACAATATCCATCACTATCGGAACATCAAAGCCCGGCTCTATGGAACGGTTGTCAAGGGCGCGGGTCTCCGCACTCCTTACTATGCGCGCCGACTCCGCCACTCTGTAACTGGAACTGGCTGTAACGCCTCCTTTGACATACTCCACGGAGACTGTCCTGCTTTCATCAGAGCAGAACTCCGCCACATCAGCGGAATCCAGACAGTAGCGCATAACATAACGTCCTTTTATCTTGTTGGAGATGTCTGATAAAATATCATCATACGTTGAACTATATACGTCAGCCATTGAGCCTCCAGTCATCCTTACTATTTGATTATAATCATTTGCAATAGAAGTACAACGCTCATATCCTACATAACCGATATCGTTAATATTTTGGATTACGAATGTTTGGATTCCATAATTATACAAAATATATGCAACATCACTTTGTGTTAAAAGCGAATTTTGTCGCTTGCAATCAATATTGTTATATTCACAAACCAAAGGTTCATCACCAAGTAATACAAACGTTTTTAAAGCATTCTGACGGTAACCAAGTTCTTTCTGTGCCGCCCAGTTTAATACCTCATAATACAATTCATAAGAACCTGATGCGACGTTTCTTCCCCAAATTATATTGTTAAAATTCCAAAAATCAGACTCGTCATTCAATGAAAAGAAAAACTGCTCGTCCAACTTCTCAAGTTTTGCATAATCAGGACAAATTAAAAATGGATTCTCGTCGCCAAACCTCATAAGTGCAACTCGGACATCTCCAAAATTCTTTAAGTTTTTTAAAAACATTGGTATAGCTTGACGAATCTTATTTTGTGGACTAGCCATACTTCCGCTGTTATCCACCAAGAAGACAACATCTATTGGGAATGTGACCTCATCCAGATTCTGGACTAGGCGGTTGCATCCATACTTGGTGCGGCTGTTGTCCTTCAAGTTGAAATCTGATAACGTGAGTCCTTCTACAAACCTGCCGCTATCGTTCATCACTGTGAACTCAACATATATGGCATCGGGGTAATTCTCAGTATTTACATTGAGAATTTTTATGTTGTATTTGTCAGTAGCACTTCCTGTCTTGAGCATTGAGCGCACTTTGTGAGCCTTGCACACCTTCACGGCACTTATGCTCCAGCCACTGCCGTTATTTGTGCTGTCTGACTCAAAACCGAGTTTGATTTTTATATCAGTACCTGCATAACGTGTCAGCTCTATGAGCATCCGCTCCGTTCCGTCAGTAACGCCTGATATTGAGCGTTTTTCCACATACTCACCATCTTGTGCCACGATGCCGACACTTGCGTTGTCAAAATATGACTCACTGTGCAGGGAACTCTCAACTATCAGTATAATCCGCTCTCCATCTTTTGCTTCAGGAAGCGAGACATAGGCGCTTGTTGCTGTCAGATGGGAATTAACATCATACGCACCCGTGGAAAGTACTCTGACTCCGTTTGTAGTGCTAACCTTAAACCCGTCCAACTGCCAATTAGTATCATTTAGAGCATCAAGGGCTACATTGCCTACAGCGTAATTTGCATTGTAGATGCCTGTGCTTAAATACAGACCTTTCTCAGGTGTGAAAACAGCATCAACTTTACCTGTTGCGAATGTACACAGGCATAGACTCAACAATATATATAATGTGTATATATAGCGCCTCATTCTTATAGCTCTTATTTAATATTTAATATTTATTTTACTCCTTTCTCCTTTAAATCAACTTAAAGTCTAACTGTTTCTTATCAAGGTTTGCGTTCTCTACCATTATATTAACTTCATCGCCAAGACGGTATATCTTATGGGTGCGTTTGCCTGAGACGCAGTAGTTCTTGTCATCATAGGTGTAAAAATCATCATCGAGGTCACGGATTGGTACCATTCCCTCACACTTGTTGCTAACAATCTCTACATAGATGCCCCACTCTGTAACGCCTGATATGACGCCGGAGAACACCTGACCTTTCTTGTCTGCCATATACTCCACTTGCTTGTACTTGATGGAGGCTCGCTCCGCACTTGCCGCCACCTGCTCCATATCTGAGCAGTGTCCGCAGTACTCCTCATATTTCTCTTGATTGGCTGACTTGCCGCCGCTCAGGTAACTTGCAAGCAGACGATGCACCATCATATCGGGGTAACGGCGTATGGGTGATGTAAAGTGGGTGTAGTAGTCAAAGGCAAGCCCGTAATGCCCTGCGTTCTCTGTGCTGTATATAGCCTTTGCCATTGAGCGTATTGCCACTGTCTCTATG
The DNA here is from genome assembly GCA_045617165.1 of Candidatus Enterocola sp. Classification (GTDB taxonomy): domain Bacteria; phylum Bacteroidota; class Bacteroidia; order Bacteroidales; family Paludibacteraceae; genus Enterocola. The sequence continues at coordinate 7,384 of JAZLIE010000073.1, forward strand.
AGGTTCTGCTCACGGGTGCCTTGAACTTTGTCAAGCAGTCGGTTTATTGAGCGTGACACCTCCTGACGCTCCCCCTCTGCCTTAAGGCTGTAGCCAAAACGTTTTATGAAGTCTGACAGGGTGCGCAGTTTATCGGGGTTTGGCTCCTCATGTATGCGATAGACAAAAGTCTTTGGCTTGGCGTCTCCCTTTACTTTGCCTATCTTCTCAGCCACCGTGCGGTTTGCAAGCAGCATATACTCCTCCACAAGTTTGTTGGCGTCTTTCATCTCTTTAAAATAGACGCTGAGCGGTTTGCCTGTCTCATCTATCTCAAAACGCACCTCAGTACGCTCAAATGCTATGGCTCCCTCCGCAAAACGCTGGTCACGTAATACCTTGGCTATGGCGTTGAGTTTCTTGAGTTCTTCTGCAAAATCTCCTTTGCCGCTCTCTATTATCTCCTGCGCCTCCTCATATGTGAAACGGCGGTTGCTGCGTATTACCGCCTTGGTTATGTTGCTCTTCTTTATCTCCCCCGATGGCTTTATCTCAAATATGACAGAATATGTCAGTTTGTCTTCATCGGGGCGGAGTGAGCATACCATATTACATAGTTTCTCCGGAAGCATTGGCACGGTGCGGTCAACAAGATAGACCGATGTGGCACGGCTGTACGCCTCCTTGTCTATTATATCGCCCTCTCTAACATAGTGGGTCACATCGGCTATGTGAACGCCTATCTCAAAGTTCCCGTTTTCAAGGCTCTTTATTGATATGGCGTCATCAAAGTCTTTGGCATCACGGGGGTCTATTGTGAATGTTGTAACACCACGATAGTCAAGGCGACGTGCTATCTCTTCATCTGATATATTGACATCAAGTTTCTCCGCCTCAGCCGCTATTTCATCGGGGTAGGAGTAGGGCAGGTTGAACTCCGCAAGTATGGCGTGCATCTCCGTGTCATTGTTGCCCGCGTCTCCCAATACATCTGTTATGTTACCTATGGGGTTACGGGCGTTATCGGGCCAATCAACTACCTTTACTATGACTTTCTGACCATCTGTGGCTCCCTTTAACTTGTCAAGTGGAACGTATATGTCATTTGTGAGTATGCGGTTGTCAACTATAACAAACGCCACATTGTTTGTTAGTGACAGCACCCCTACAAAGGTCTCTCTTGAGCGTTTGAGTATCTCAACCACCTCCGCCTCCTCCTGATGTCCCTTACGTGCGGCATATTTTATGGCTCTCACCGTATCGCCCTTCATTGCGCGATTAATATTGCGGTCTGCCACAAATACCTTCTCCCCGCCATCATCGGGGATAATGTGCGCCTTACCGTTATTATTGCGGTCTAGTACTCCCACTATCTCACGACTTAACACTTTAACTGCCTCCGGCTTACGGCTGAACTTAGCCTGTCGTGCCGCTTTCTTTAATAATCTTTGCTTTCTTCTTCCCATTTCTATATTAATTGAAAGTTGAAAATTGAAAATTGAAAGTTAACTATTCTTTTTTCACTTTTCACTATTCACTACTTCATCCCTCTCCTCTCCTTTATAATCTGATACGCCTCCCCTACCGCCTTGAACTTTTCTGTGGCTGACTGACGCACCTTCTCTCCAAGGGTGTTCACCTTATCGGGGTGATACTTCATTGCCATACGACGGTACGCCCTCTTAACCTCATCATCTGTGGCGCTGCTATCTATTTCAAGTATGCTATACGCCTGTGTTATGGTTATAGTACGCTGCGTTGTATGTTGCTGCCCGCCTCCTGCGCTACCTGCTGTATATGCTTTATACGCCGCCTTTATTGATTGGTAGTCGGCATCTGAGACGCCCATAAGATGGCACATCTCATATATTATGTTTATCTCCGGCTGGCTTATCTCCTGGTCTGCTGACGCTATCTTGAATAGCAGATGCACTAACACAAGTTTGCCTGAGTAATTGAGGCGTGTGCGTATCTGTGAACAGACATCGCGGTAACTATAGTTTGTAGCAAGTATCTTTTTAAGCATCTGGAGTGCCTCCTTGCCCTCTTCTTCTGTAAAATTGGCTCGCAGGAACGCCTTCACCACCTCTAACTCACTTTTGGTTGCCACTCCATCGGCCTTCATAACTGAGCCGGAAAGGAGCATAAGTACCATAAGAAAGTCTCCCTGCGTGGTCTTTCTTGACTTTGCACGGCTGCCCCCCTTCTCAAAGTCATTATAGTTCGGGGACTCTTCGCCATCTCCAATTGTTTTTTCAGAGCCATTGGAGAATGCTCCTGCTATAAGTACACCTATGATGGCCCCGATTGGACCCCCAAGAGTCCAACCCAAACCACCTAATATAAGTTTACTCCAAAAACCCATAGAAAATATTTGCCCATAACTTTGCTGCCTGCAAAGTTACTATTAAGTAAGCGCAGTTGCAAATAATAGTTAAACCAAATATGAGCTTGAATATTATTTCTATGATTTTTTATAGGCGTTAGCGGGATTCCTGCTATGGTGGTAGCACTATTTGCTGATTTTTGCAAGCAACTCTTCTGCTGTGGATACTACAGGGTCTATTTTAAGTATGGCAAACGTATGGACTCCCGCATCTTTTATTGACGCTCCTGATGCGTAGATATCATCATCAATTATGAGGAAACGGTCGTGAATTTTGTAGGCTGGAAGCACAGTTATAGGAGCGTACTGCTTGTTGTGTTTCTCAATATCCTATCTGAATATCGGGTCTTTTATGTGATTGGGATATGTGTATATGGTGGCTTTGACATCTTCTTTGCGCTTGTCAAGAAGTGTGAGAATTTGTGTGTTTACATAGTTATCTATAAGTATAACTCTATGATTGGCTGATTCTATTAGATTGGATATCAGGGCATAGGCATCATATATCTGACCATCTTTAAATATGGTTTGCCTTGGTGGAAGTGATGTTTTTACAAAGAAGTCTATCTTTTCTTCGGCTTTAGTTACCCTATTTTCTATCCTCTCAAATCTTTGAATTATGGTGTTTTGAGATAAGATATTTTCTTTTAGAACTTTGTTTGCCCAACGTCTGAATGATATGCCGTTACTGGATTTTACTCTATATCCAACAGATAAAACCATATCCAGATTATAAAATTCAATATATCTTGTGACTTCTCTGCCTCCTTCAATTTGAACTGTCGCAAAATTTGCGACAGTTGGGACATTAAGCAGTTCCTCTTGTAAGGAATTATTGATGTGTTTGCTTATAGTCTTTATATCTCTATCAAACAAAATGGCTATCTGACTCCGGTTTAACCAAACATTTTCTTCTGTAACTTTAACTTCTAAATTTACTGAGCGATTATCTGGCTGATACAGCACTACAGTACCTTCATTCCAATAATTCTCTATTACGGCAGGGAGTGATGGCTCTTCTGAAAAGTCTATTTCAACTTGAGATTTCATAAGGGTTTTGAGAACTGTGACTCCCTCTTTGGTGAAAGCGAATGGAGAGTACTTTCTGTTGCTGCCACGACCACCGTTCAAGGTCACAACCTGATGTGAACCCAGAAAGTTAGACAAAAAACTTTCTGTAAAATGTCAGACAAAAAGAAACAAACAAGAAAAACATGTAGTACACATGAGGAATTCCTGAAGTGTATTCAAATGATGGAAGAGGGTAAAACTTTGTATCAGATTCGTAAAACGTGCAGGTGCAACAGAACAACCCTTCGTGTATTATGGATAAAGTATCAAAAGTATGGTCCGGAATGCCTCAAACGAAAGAAAACAACAACCTTGCCCATTTCAGAGAGGATTAAGGCTATACAAGAGTATGAGAAAAATAAACTATCTTTGTTGCAAATTCTCGTTAAGTACGACATTAGTGAAGGTGCTTTTATGGATTGGCGTAAAAGATATGCCTCAGGAGGTGCCAATGCCTTACTCAAGCGAGCATCACGCAAACCACCAGAAGATATGGGCAGACCTAAAAAGAAGTCAGTGGAAGAGATGACGGAACTTGAGCGTCTTCAACAGGAAAACATGGAGCTAAAAACCGAAGTCGCACTGCTAAAAAAAGTGAAAGCCTTAGTCGAAGAACGGGAAGCCCGTCTAAAAGAGATTGGGCACAAGCCATCGAGGAACTAAGGCGTGAACATCATCCTCTCCATTTTATGTTGGATAGGATTAAGATGGCTAAATCGACGTTTTATTATCATCAGAAGCGGATTAATCAACCAGATGGCTATGATGATTTGCGTCATCGTATAGATGTCATATACCACCATCACAATGGACGTTATGGATATAGGCGGATAACAGCACAATTGCACAACGATGGTGTTAATGTCAATCACAAAACCGTTCAGAAGTTGATGTGTCAGATGAATCTAAAAGGACGAAGGATGAAAATGCACTATCATTCGTATAAAGGAGTGGTCGGCAAAATTGCAGGGAATGTAATAGACCGTAATTTTGAAGCGTATAGACCTAATCAGAAGTGGACAACAGATGTGACACAGGTGTGTATCCGTGGAAGGAAATTGTACTTGTCACCTATTTTGGACATGTTTAATGGCGAGATAATAGCGTACGCAACGTCATGTAATCCTGATATGAGTCTAATTACCACAATGATTAAAAAGGCATTTAGAAAACATAAAAATGTAGACGGGCTTGTTTTTCACTCTGATCAAGGATGGCAATATCAACATTTGGCATACCAAGAATTATTACAAAAGAAGGGAATTGTGCAAAGCATGTCAAGAAAAGGAAATTGTCTTGATAATGCCATTATGGAGAATTTTTTTGGATTAATGAAGACGGAGTTGCTTTACACACGGGAATGGAAATCAATAAAGCAATTTGAAAGAGAACTTAAAGAATATATAAAATACTATAATAATCAGAGAATTAAACTAAAATTACATGGAAAGAGCCCAGTACAATATAGAACTTTATGTTGTTAAAAAATTTTTATAAATTTGCTGTCCAACTTCTGGGGTTCACATCAACCTGTGACCTTGAACAAGAAATCAGCTCAGATTGATACTCCTCTCTTGTAAGTTGGAACACGTTTCCCTCTGAAAATAGAGACATATTTCTTTTAACCTTCTGATTTAGTACTTTGGTCTCTACTCCAAACAATGCCGCAAGGTCTGAATCTAACATAACCTTTGCTCCGCGCACACTATAAATATATGGTTTCATATAATGATTTTTCCTGTAAAGTTACAGGGAAAATGCATCACACGCAATAGCGGAATAAAGTTTTAACATTATTCAACTGTTTGATTATCAAAATAATAACTAAAAGTTTAATAACTGTAACTATTAGTTACAATTAGAATGTTTTGATATGTTAAAAAGTGTTAAAACAACGCTTTGGTTTTAACATTTGTGTGAGGGCTGGAGGTAAAAAAATGGCGATGCAATCTTTTTTGCACCGCCATCTAAATTCGTGGTTGTATAGATATCTATTTAATTAAATGGTTACATCCATTATCTCAAACTCTATGAGACCTGATGGTGCTGAAACCTGAACCTTATCTCCCTTCTTTTTGCCTATAAGGGCTTTTGCTATAGGTGTGCCGCAACTCATCTTACCTTCACGTAGGTTTGCCTCAGCCTCTGATACAAGGGTATAGGTCATCTGCTGACCTGTTTTAACATTCTTTATGGTAACCTTGCTGAGTATCTGAACCTCGCCTGATTTTAACTGGCTGGCGTCAATTATGCGGACATTTGCCACTACATCTTTCATCTGGGCTATCTTTGCCTCAAGTTTACCTTGTGCCTCACGCGCGGCGTCATACTCTGCGTTTTCAGAAAGGTCTCCCTTGTCACGTGCCTCGGCTATCTGCGCTGATATGCGTGGACGTTCAACACTCTCAAGAAATGTAATCTCATCAATTAACTTCTTGTAACCCTCTTTGGTCATATAACTTACTTCTGCCATAATATATAAATGTTTTAAATTTTTAGACAAATAACAAAAAATTATAGAATCCCCGATTAAGGGACTCTACAACTAGTTTAGCATAGCGCTACTCACAAATACAACGACAAAGGTAAAGAAAAAATTAATAATTAACAATTAATAATTAACAATTTCTTTACAGGCAACGCTTGAAACGGGCGAGGAACTCCTTGGCGTCATCCATTGTGAGGCAAAGTGGCGGCAACAGACGTATGGTGTTTGCTCCTGCAACACCTGTGAATACCTTCTGCTCAAAGAGTAGTTTTGTGCGTATCTCTTTTATTGGTTGCTCAAACTCAAGTCCTATCATAAGTCCGCGTCCGCGAACCTCTTTTATGCCATCAATCTTCTTTAATTCCTCAAGCAGATATGCGCCTACGCTGGCGGCGTTTTCTATAAGGTTCTCCTTTTCTATTATGTCAAGTACGGCTATGGCTCCGGCACAGCCCAGATGGTTGCCGCCGAATGTCGTACCCAACTGACCATAGACTGGTGTGAACTTAGGGCTTACTATGAGTCCGCTCATAGGGAATCCGTTACAGATGCCCTTTGCAACTGTTATAAGGTCTGCCTTGATGCCTGTATATTGGTGGGCGAAGAACTTTCCGCTACGCCCGTAGCCTGACTGTATCTCATCAAGTATGAGAACCACGTCATTACGGTCACACTCTTCACGCAACTCACGCATAAAGGCGTCATCGGGGATTTGAATACCACCTATGCCTTGTATGCCTTCAATTATAACTGAAGAGTAGGTGCCTTTGGCAAGTTCGGCTCTTACGGCATCTATGTCATTTAAATCCACGAAGTTAACCTCCATTCCCTCATTTACGGGTGCCACATACTTTGGTATGTCGGTAACCTTGACTGCCGCGGCTGTTCTGCCGTGGAATGAGTGACGGAAGGCAAGCACCTGCTTTTTACCATTATGGAACGATGCTAATTTTATGGCATTCTCATTAGCCTCAGCGCCTGAGTTTATAAGGAATAGTGAGTAGTCATCATAACCGCAAATCTTGCCTAATTTCTCTGCAAGACGGCGTTGCAGCCCGTTCACAACTGAGTTTGAGTAGAAACCCAACTGTGCCACCTGCTCACTTATAGCCTTTACATAAGCGGGGTGTGCGTGCCCTACTGAGATTACTGCGTGACCGCCGTAGAGGTCAAGATACTCTGTGCCGTCAGCGTCATATACATGACAGCCTTTACCCCTTACTATTTCAATGGGGAATAGTGGATATACATCAAATAGATTCATCTTCCTAATTTTTAAAATGCACTGCTTTTTAGGTTTAGTCCCGCCTTCTCTGGCAAGCCTAACATAAGGTTCATATTCTGTACCGCCTGCCCCGATGCCCCCTTGAGCAGGTTATCTATGGCTGAGAGTATGAGCAGTTTGCCGCCGTGTTTCTCAACGTGGACAATAGCCTTGTTTGTATTTACTACTTGTTTCATATCAGGGTTGGCGTCCATTACAAATGTGAATGCGGCGTCACGGTAGAAATCTTTGTAGAGTTTTGTAACCTCTTCTATGCTTAAAGAACAGTCAAGGTGTGAGGCTATGAATATGCCACGGGCAAAGTCTCCACGTACAGGCACAAAGTTGAGTGCCTTGTCAAAGCCTTTCTGAAGCAGGGTCATAGTGCGGGTAATCTCTATAAGGTGCTGATGCTCAAACGCCTTGTAAACTGATATGTTATTGTTACGCCAACTGAAATGGCTGGTTGCGCCCGGCTTTACGCCGGCTCCTGTTGAGCCTGTTATGCCCGTTATGCTCACCTCTGATTTAATGAGTCCGTTTGCGGCAAGAGGAATAAGCCCAAGTTGTATTGCTGTGGCAAAGCAGCCTGGGTTTGCAAGTAGTTTGCAACCTTTTATGCGTTCACGGTTAATCTCTGGCAAGCCATATACATAACCACCCGACTCATCACGGTAATCTTGCGCAAGGTCAATGACCTTAAGTGAATCAGGGCGTTTGTTCTCTGCCCAAAACTCTGTGCTTTTGCCGTGACCTGAGCACATAAATACCACATCAATGGCACTTAGGTCATACTCTGAGGCAAACTCCATATCGGTCTCCCCTATTAGCCCCTCGTGTACCTCATAGAGTTTTGCTCCGGCGTTACTTGTGCTATGCACAAACTCTATCTTTACATCGGGGTGATTGAGGAGAATTCTAATAAGTTCTCCTGCGGTATAGCCCGCTCCGCCTATAATTCCTACTTTAATCATAATTATCTTTCATTCGGGTGTGCAAGGTAGTATGCACGGAGGGCTGTTGATGTTACCTTTATGAAGCCTTTGGCATCTTCTGATGACCAAGCCTTGGCTGTCTCTCCGTACTCTCCCAATTTGTTCTTTACAAGGTCATTTGGTGAATCAACGCCCACTGTCTGGAAGCAGAGCGGACGCAGTTCAAGTGTTACCTCTCCTGTTACGTTACGCTGGCTGCTAAGTAGCATTGCCTCTATATCTGGCATAACCGGCTCAAGGTACTGGCTCTCATGCAGGAACATTCCGTACCAGTTTGAAACCTGGTCTTTCCAATACTGCTGCCACTTGCTAAGTGTGTATTTCTCAAGGAAACGGTGGGCGCCTATTATTAGCATAGGGGCGGCAGCCTCAAAGCCTACCCTGCCCTTGATACCTATGATAGTGTCTCCTACGTGGCAGTCACGTCCTATGCCGTATGCGGCTCCTATCTCCTCCACAGCCTGTATAGCCTTAATCTTATCAGTGTACTGCTTGCCGTTCACGCTGCATAGTTCTCCCTTGTCAAAGCCAAGTTTGAGTATCTCAGTTCCCTCTTTTACGGGGTGTTTCAAATAGGCTGACTCAGGAAGTCCTTGCTTTGAGTCTAATATCTCACCACCACAGATAGATGTTCCCCAGATGCCCACGTTATATGAGTATTTGAGTTTTGTGAAATCTGCGTAGAAACCATTCTTGTTAAGGTAGTCAATCTCCTCCTGACGGCTCAGGTTGCCGTCACGAGTGAGGGTTATAATCTCAACACCTGGTGCCATTACAAGGAATGTCATATCAAAACGTATCTGGTCATTGCCTGCTCCTGTTGAGCCGTGGGCAATTGCGCTTGCTCCTATCTCATTGGCATATCTGGCTATGGCTATTGCCTGGAATATACGCTCAGAACTTACTGATATAGGGTAACAATTATTACGCAGCACATTACCGAACACCATATACTTGAGGCTCTTCTCATAGTACTCCTGTGTAACGTCAAGTGTCACATATTTTGTAGCACCCAACTTGTAGGCGTTCTCCTCATTCTTTTTTAACTGTTCCGCACTGAAACCTCCTGTGTTAGCACAGGCGGCGTAAACTTCATAGCCCTTCTCTTTGGCTAAATACATAACGGTGTATGAGGTGTCAAGTCCACCGCTAAATGCTACTACAATTTTTTTCTTTTCCATATCATATAATTTTTAAAAGGAGAAAGGAGAAAGAAGAAAGGTCCCCTCCTAACCTCCCCTCCAGGGGAGGAACTTGTTCTCCTCTCGCTACTCCAAAATTTCTCATTTCTTATTTCTTATTTCTCATTTAATTTGGGAATCCATTCGGGAACCTACGCTTGATAATCTCTATAACTTCTGGGTCTTTTGCAAGTTCCTCATCGGCATCACGCACACTGCGTTCACGTTCAGGGTCATAGAGCATACCGGTGCATACGCAGTACTTGCGTCCGGTGCGGACTAAGACATCGTGGTTTATGCAACCTTGACAGCCTTTCCAAAAGGTCTCATCATCTGTCAGTTGGGCAAAGGTTACAGGTATGTAGCCGTGCTCTGTGTTGAGTTTCATTACGGCGGCTCCTGAGGTGAGGCTGAATATCTTAGCCTCCGGCCAACGCATACGGGCAAGTGTGAATGTTGTGTGTTTTATGCGTTTTGCAACGCCTAAGCCACGGAATTTGTCAGCCACTATAAGCCCCGATGTTGTGACATAGTGTTTGCCTCCCCAAGTCTCAATGTAACTGAAACCGGCGAACTCCGTACCGTAGAAGGCTATGACAGCCTTGCCTTCAAGCATCTTCTGCTTAACATACTCCGGATTTCGCTTTGCTATCCCCGTACCTCTTACAGCGGCGGCGGCGGCTATTGTCTCAAGTATTGTATCCACATATTTTATGTGGCTTTCATCTGCTACATATATCTTTATATCAGACGCTTCCATTTCTTTTTTGGTGAATCGGTTAATCAGTTAATCGGTGAACTGGTGAATTATGGTGCAAGCCGAACACAGACAAACTTGTTTGTATGTTGAGGCGAAGCCCATAATCACGGCGTAGCCGTAACCGGTTCAGTTTTTTTCTATTAATTTGGTTAATATTATGGTTAGTTCATCACGGGTGAACCCCTCTCGTGGTATTATCAGTATGGTGTCATCACCGGCAATTGTCCCAAGGATGGCTCCCGTTTTATCTGCGTCAATCTCAGAGGCGATGGCTCCCGCGTAGCCCGCTTTTGTCTTTATTACGGCAAGTGGTCCTGAGAACTCAAGTGAGTTTACCCCTATGAGTTTAGGCTCCGATGGCATAACAGCGGCAAATGTGCTTACCGGCACCACATAGCGGTATTCACCTGTGGGTGAGAGCGTCTTTGATATTTTCAGACGCTTGAGGTCACGTGAAAGTGTAGCCTGCGTGAGGTTGTAACCGTTCTTCTGCAGTATTGTAAGCAGTTCATCTTGGTTTGAGATGTTTTGCTCAATGCAAATCTGCCGTATGAACTTTATTCTGTCTGTCTTGTTCTTCATACTTGCATATTTTTTGCAAATTGAGTGCAAAATTATACAAAAAAATAGGGATAAACAAAATTTATCCCTACATTTTTATGCATATAGACTAAAAAGAATCACGAATCAAGGTCTGAGGCCTTGCCTTTATATACTGCGGGACGCTTCTCAAGGAATGAGGCGAGACCTTCACGGTAGTCATCGCCACGGTAAACCTTGTCACGGTATGAGTTTATCTGCTCAAAACTCTCTGATGAGATAACTGTGGCGGCACGTGAGAGTATGCGGAACTGACGCTTGATAGCACTTATTGATAGCACTGAATTTCTACGCAAAGGGTTCAGGAAGCGGTTCTCAAGCAGTTCAGGCAACTTATCAAGTGGCGCTACGGCGTTAAGCAGACCCACGTTGAGGGCGTCTGCCGCCTCTATAGGATTGGCGGTGAAGAACATTTCACGTGCCTTGTTTATACCAAGTTGGTTTATAAAGTGCATAATGCCTGATGCGTTGTACGGGATTCCTATCTTGGCAGGTGTGATGGCAAAGGTTGAGGTCTCTGCCGCAACTATCATATCACAAGAGAGGCAAAGGTCACATGCTCCGCCCCACACGGTACCCTCCACGTATGCTATTACAGGGATTGGCAAATCCTGAACCTTGCGGAGCAGACGCTCCATCTCTACGGTGTAGCCAAGTGGGTCGTGTCCGTCAGTTGGGAGTTCCTTTATGTTATGACCCGCACTCCAAACCCCATGGTTAATCTGGGCTTTTATGACAACTCCCACGCACTCTGACGCGTATGCCTCACTGAGAGCGTCCTGCATCTCCTTACACAAAACCTCACTTAAGCAATTCAAATGCTTGGAATCCTGCATCTCTATGAATGCAATTCTCTCTTTGATTTCAAAACCTATTACTGTTCTTTCCATAACTGTATTCTACTTATTAATAAATAACTGTTCCAAAATTACACTTTTTTAATGAATAAAAAGAATTTTTATCACTCATAAAAAATTTATTAGTACCTTTATTCCCCGATAGGCTTATTCTTAAGTGATGATATGAATATACTTTCAGAAATAAAACTACCGATTCAGGATTCGTTCCTACTCTTTCAGAACACATACGATGAGGTGCTGAGCAGTGTCAACCCTACGCTTGCGTTGTTGCTTGAGCACATAAAAAAGTCAAAGGGAAAGCAGATGCGACCAATGCTTGTAATGCTCTCAGCAGGCATTTGCGGAGGAATAACAGAGAACACAATACATGCCGCTGTTGCCCTTGAACTGCTTCACACGGCAAGTCTTATACACGATGACGTGGTGGATGACAGCGATGAACGTCGTGGAATGACTTCAGTCAAGGCTCTCTTTAATAATAAGATATCTATACTTGGCGGAGACTATGTGCTCTCCGTTGGTTTGAATGAGGCTGCCTTAACATTAGACTCAAACATAATAGCAACCCTCGCCAATCTTGGAAAGCAACTTGCCGACGGAGAGATATATCAGATGGACAATACCAAGATACGGCTATTTGATGAGAACGCCTACTTTAATGTAATCCGCAATAAAACCGCGTCACTATTCGCCTCTTGTGCCAAAATGGGAGCCATCTCATCAAAGAACGTTGATATGGAGCGTGAACTCAAGATAACAGCCATCGGGGAGATTATAGGACTCTGTTTCCAGATAAAAGATGACATATTTGATTTCAACCCCGATGCTGAAACAGGCAAGCCGTCTGGCAAAGACCTTTCGGAAGGTAAAATAACCTTGCCACTCATATATGTCTATAATAATGCTGACACTCAGACAAAAACAGCCATACTCTCAGCACTTGATGAGGGAGATATAGCATATCTTCAATCTGTTGTAATGAGTCAGGGCGGTATTGAATGCGCCACACTGCGTCTTCAGAACTTGCAGCAGAGGGCGCTTGAGATGCTTGAGGTATTCCGTCCGTCACCATACAAGACAGCTCTGAAAAGATATATAGAGTATGTATCGGAACGTAAAAACTAATCAATTTACCCAGATTACACTGCCATAGTATCTGTGTGGCGGGTGTCAAGTTTTAAGAATGTAAAGAGAAGTATGGTGAAGGCGAGCATAGAGGAACCGCCGTAACTGAAAAATGGCAACGGAATACCTATTACAGGCAACAGACCTATCACCATTCCTATGTTTATGCAGAAGTGAAAGAAGAATATGCTTGCCACTGAGTAGCCGTAGATACGACTGAACGGGGTTCGCTGCCGCTCCGCAAGCCATATTATACGGCATATAAAAAAGACGTAGAGCAGAACAACAAACGCACTTCCCGCAAAGCCTTGCTCCTCTCCAATGGTACAAAAGATGAAGTCTGTGTCCTGCTCAGGAACATAGTTCAGTTTTGTCTGTGTTCCGTTAAGGAATCCCTTGCCAAAGAAGCCTCCGGAACCAATGGCAATTCTTGCCTGACGCACATTGTAGCCCGCACCCTGCGGGTCATCCTCCATTCCTAAAACCACTTTTATACGAATCTGCTGGTGTGGCTGCAGAACATTATTAAAGGCATAGTCAGCACCGCAGCATAGTCCTGCCGTACCAATAAAAAAGAGCACCACAGCAAGGTACGCCTTATTGCGGCGTATGAAAGCAAATATTATGAAAAGCAGGGTGCTTGCTCCAAGTGATATTATTGAAATTACGGTATATGAAAGCAACTCTACATTTATTAGTCTGATTATTAGACATATAGCCCAAATAGCCGTATTCATCAGGGCGTATATCTTGAAGAGTGTGGCATCACGGGTATAGTGAATTATAAGCGGCAGACCTATTATGACGGCTATGGTAAAGACTACGCTGTAGCCGAACATAAGTTGCAGGACAAAAAATAGTATTGCCAGAGCGCCATATATAAGAATGTCTCCGTTAAGTCCCTCACGGAACAGCACAAGTATGAAAACAACAAACACAAGAGCCGAGCCGGTCTCCTGCTGCGCCACAATTATAAGCATCGGGAGGCCTATTATCAGGGCTGTTATTATGAAGTCACGGGGGCGTTTCATATTGTAGCCGTAGGTGGACATAAACTTTGCAAGACATAGTGCGGTGGCGTACTTGGCAAGTTCGGCAGGCTGGAAACGGAAACCTCCCATCTGTATCCAGGAGTGGGAGCCTTTAACATCGGGGGCGACAAATATGGTGACCACAAGAAGCCCTATCATAAGTGCGTAGAATAGATAGGCTATGTTACCGAAAAACCTTGTGTCAATGGCAAGTATGAAGATTGCCAAAAGTGATGAGACGCACATCCAGATGAATTGCTGACCTTGACGGCGGCTGAAATCAAAGAGGTCAGGGTAGTCATAGTCATAGCAGGCGGCATAGATTGTAAGCCAGCCTATGATTATCATTATGAACCATACAACTACCGTAGTCCAGTCAAGTTCTCTTATTATACTATATTCTCTTCTCATATCTACTGCTCCCCTATCAAATTACCGTCAAGTATACGCTGCTCAAGCCATTTGCGTTTCTCCGGTATATCCCCCTTCAGGTACTTCTCTATTATAAGTGACGCTATTGGCACAGCCCACGTGGCTCCGAAACCGGCGTTCTCAACATAGACGGCTATGGCAATCTTAGGATTGTCCTTGGGGGCGAAAGCCATAAATATGGAGTGGTCCTTACCGTGAGGGTTCTGTGCCGTACCTGTCTTTCCGCAGAACTGAATGCTGTCAATAAGTCCTATACGAGCGGTACCGCCTGTAACCGCACCAAGCATTCCCTCGTGCACCACATCAAAATATCGCGCGTCAATGGCGGTATGATGTTTTGTTTTATATTTCTCATCAATAGAACCGCCGTCAACTGATTTGAGTATGTGAGGCACATAGTAGTATCCCTTGTTTGCAATGATAGCGGCAAGATTTGCTATCTGTATAGGAGTGCAGAGTATCTCTCCCTGTCCTATTGATATTGATATTATGGTTGAGGAACGCCAGTGATTGGCTCCGTAATAGCGGTCATAGAACTTACGTGACGGTATGCTGCCCGCCTTTTCATTCGGATAGTCAACTCCCAACTTGCTGTTGAATCCGAATGAGCACACATCATTAAACCAAGCATCGTATGCGTTACCAGTGGAACCATACTTTTTTGTGTTGTTGTCAAGTAACGCCTTGAGCGCCCAGCAATAGTAGGCGTTACAGGAGTTTGCTATTGACTGTGGCAAATCAAGGGGCGATGAGTGTGCGTGGCAACCCAACTTATGACTGCCTCCATAGTAATACCCCTTATTACACGGATATGCGGTATTCTCATTTATAATCCCCTCTTGCTGCATAACAAGCGCCTGCACGGTTTTAAAAGTTGAGCCTGGAGGGTACATTGCCATAAGCGGACGGTCAAAAAGCGGTTTGTGAGGGTCTTTCAGTAGTTTGGAATAATTTTTTGAGCGGTCTCTTCCCACAAGCAGTGACGGGCTGTATGTTGGTGCCGATACAAGCGTGAGAATCTCTCCTGTAGATGGTTCTATTGCCACTATGCTTCCCATTTTGCCATGCATAAGTTCCTCTGCGTACTGTTGTAAATCTATGTCAAGTGATATTGTCAAATCAATGCCCGATACAGGTAGTTTGTCTAACGCCCCATCAAGGTAATTCCCCTTTATCTTACCATGAACATCACGCAAGAGAATCTCATAACCCTTCTCCCCTCTCAGCAACTCCTCATACATAGCCTCTATACCACTCTGTCCACGGTAATCACCACGGCGATAGTATGGGTCAGCGTCCATCTGTTTCTGGCTCACCTCCCCGATGGAACCGAGGGCGAGCGCTCCGTTATCAACCTGATACTCACGCATAACCCTTTGCTGAATGAAGATTCCAGGGAAACGGAAGAGTGTCTCCTGAAGTCTGCCGTAATCCTCAGTGCTGAGATGTGACATAAAGACTTGCGGCGTATAACGTGAGTAGCCTGGATTCTTGCGTTTGTCCTTTATTGAGAGCATACGCTCATCAAACTCTTCTTTTGTAATGTCAAGCACCTGGCAGAACTGAAGGGTGTCAAAATTCACCATCTCACGCATAACCATCATTATGTCATATACCGGCTGGTTTGATACCACAAGTTTGCCGTTACGGTCATAGATAAGTCCGCGGGAGGGGTATATGGTCTGTTTCAGGAATGCGTTACTATCCGCAAATTCCTTATTTGAGGAGTCCACCACCTGCATCATAAAGAGCCGCACTATATAAATTGCGGCTACAAACACCACTATGGCCATTATTATGGTCTGCCGGTTACGATAGTCTGGTTTATGATAGTATGACAAGGGTTAAGGGAGTGAATAGTGAATAAAGAATAGTTAATAGTTAACGTTTGGAGATGAGATAATAGCAGATTATAAGAAGCATTGTGATTATTGTATTCACTAATGCTTTCAGTATAGTGAACCAAGCCCCTGCAAAACTCCAAGCCTCTGCAAAGAAGAGTATCAGATGATGGAAGAGTACAAGACCTACCGCATAACGCAGGTAGTTTGACATTCCAAGCTTTTTAAGAGAGGGCTCCACCCTCTCAACATCTGTATGTGGAAGTACCCAATACATCCAATAGTCACGTACAAACGCCACTGCCACCGTTGCCGCGATATGGACTCCGGGGGTATTGCTGAACATATCAATTATGAAACCAAGCAGGAACGCAAGACCCATTGAGGCATATTTGTTGAAACCAAACGGCAAGGTAAGCATGAAGAGTATGTAAACATACGGGCATACAAAACCTAAGTAGTTGATGTTGCTGAATATAAGAAGTTGAAGCAGCACCAACACTATGAAGAGCACTATGTAACGTCCTACCCTATCCATCATTCCTCCGTTGATATTAGTGATTTGAGTTCATCAAGCTCATCTTTCTCAGCAAATGATATGACATCAACGTGTGAAAGTGTGTAGAATGATGTGCAGAGAGAGAGCTTTATCTTATAGAAACTGTCAGATTCCTTAAGTTCCGCCTCCTCAACAACTCCCACAGGTATGCCCTCCGGGAATATATAGGAAAAACCACTGGTATAGATTCTCTCACCTTTATTGACAAACACGTGACGCGGGATCTCCATAAGTGAGGCGTGACATGGATCCTGCCCGTCCCACACAACTGAGCCTATGGTGCGTGAACTGTCAAGACGGCAACTTATGCGTGATCTTGAGTTTATTATTGGCAACACCACAGAGAAGTGCTTTGAGACTGTTGAGACAATTCCAACCACACCTTGGTCACATATAACACCCATATCAGGCTTTATACCATCCTCCGTACCTTTGTCAAGTGTTATGTAGTTATCAAGTTTGTTAACTGAGTTTCCTATAACCTTTGCCGGGATATGTGTGATCTCCTGAAGAGTGTCAATTTTTATTACTGATGAGTCTACAGGCAAAATCTGGTTTATAATATCCTCATACTCTGTAATTATACTCTTTAGTTGCTCATTCTCATTCTTTACCGCACTATTCTCTAATGCAAGCCGCTCATTTACTGATGAGAGTGAGAAGTATGAGGTTACTGTGTTTGATGCTTCAAGAATACCACCAGATACAACATTTGATGTGCTTATGATGGCGTAGTTATGGTAACGGCTACGCCGCACCATTAACACAACCGCCACTGTCTCTAACGCAAGAAACAGCAGCAGCGGTGAAATCTTTATCAGAAAATTCAGTAAATTCCTCATATAACTTAACTACCGCATTAAGAATGTGTAGTTTTCAGCATTCTTAAGTGCCAACCCTGTTCCTCGCGCAACTGCGTGAAGCGGGTCTTCTGAGATATGGAAAGGAATGTTCACTTTGTCATAGAAACGTTTTGCAAGACCACGCAGAAGAGCACCGCCACCTGTAAGGTGAATACCGTTACGTACAATATCAGCGTATAGTTCAGGTGGAGTCTGCTCAAGTGCGGCAAGAATTGCTGTCTCCATCTTGCTTATTGATTTGTCAAGACAGTGCGCAATCTCCTGATATGAGACAGGAACTTCCATTGGAAGTGATGTCATACGGTTTGGTCCGCGTACAACATAATCCTCTGGAGCCTCCTCATCATCAAGTTCAGTAAGAGCGGAGCCTACATTTATCTTAATAAGTTCAGCTGTACGCTCACCTACCTTGATGTTGTGAATCTGACCCATATATTGTATGATGTCTGATGTGAGTTCATCACCTGCTATACGGATTGATTTGTTTGCAACCAGTCCGCCGAGTGATATTACCGCAATCTCTGTGGTGCCACCGCCTATGTCAACAATCATATGTCCTTCAGGTGCCTCAACGTCAAGACCAATACCCATAGCGGCAGCCATTGGCTCATAAATCATATAGACATCTCTGCCACCTGCGTGCTCTGATGAGTCACGTACGGCACGTATCTCAACTTCAGTACTGCCTGACGGTATGCAGACAACCATCTTGAGTGAAGGGTTAACAATGAAGTTGTGCTTACGGTTAATCATCTTAATCATACCCCTTATCATCTGCTCAGCGGCGTTGAAGTCTGCAATTACACCATCACGCAGAGGGCGTACGGTACGGATTCTCTCATTCTCCTTACCTTGCATCTTGCGTGCATCTCCTCCTATTGCCACTACGTGGTCATCACGACGGTCAAGGGCTACTATTGATGGTTCGTCAAGAACAATCTTTCCGTTTTGAATAATAATGGAGTTGGCGGTTCCTAAGTCCATTGCCAACTCTTGTGTGAAAGAAAACAGTCCCATTTTATTTAGTTAATAGTTAATAAAGAATAGTTAATAGTTAATAGTTAAATCCTACGGAGCCTTTAGGCGACAAGTGTACACAGTACGCCGTGCGAAGCACGCAGGGGTTTGGGGGTGTCCCCCAATAAAAAAGGATAATTAAACATTAAACAAGCAGTGCTTGTTTAATGTTTGAAGTGGCGGATGCCGGTGGTCACCATAGCCATTCCGTGCTTCTCACAGAAATCAAATGACTCCTGGTCACGCACTGAGCCGCCAGGTTGTACAACGGCGGTTATACCTGCGTTATAGGCAATCTCAACACAATCTCCAAACGGGAAGAAGGCATCTGACGCCATAACGGCTCCGTTAAGGTCCATATTGAATGAGTGTGCCTTCTCAACCGCCTGCTTAAGGGCGTCAACACGTGATGTCTGTCCCACACCGCTGGCTGAAAGCTGCTTGTTCTTGGCAAGTACTATTGAGTTTGATTTTGAGTGCTTCACAATCTTGTTGGCGAAAATCATATCATCAATCTCTGTAGGAGTTGCCGTACGTGATGTAACTGGTGTGAAGTTTGCCTCTCCCTCAACACTGTTGTCACGCTCCTGGACAAGCACGCCGTTAAGTGCTGTGCGGAATGTCTTTTCAGGGAGTTTTGTCTCTTTTTGGATAAGGATTATGCGGTTTTTCTTCTGCTGAAGCACCTCAAGTGCCTCCATATCATAGTCAGGGGCTATTATAACCTCAAAGAATATCTTGTTTATCTCTTCTGCTGTCTCCTTGTCAACTGGTGCGTTTGCTATGAGAACTCCGCCGAATGCTGATACAGGGTCTCCCTCAAGCGCAGCCTTCCAAGCCTCTAATAGTGTGGGGCGGGAAGCCACGCCACAGGCGTTGTTATGTTTGAGTATGGCGAATGTTGTCTCCTCAAAGTCATTGATTAGGTTTACCGCCGCGTCAATATCAAGAAGATTATTGTATGATATCTCCTTACCCCATACCTGGTCAAACATATCATCAAACTTACCGTAGAAGGAACCTTTCTGGTGAGGGTTCTCTCCGTAACGCAGACTCTTAACATCATCCATAGCACTGCGGAATGCTGTTCCCTCTCCTCCGTCAAAGTAGTTGAAGATGGCTGAGTCATACTGGCTTGATACCTTGAACGCCTCCTTTGCAAAGAACTTACGCTGCTCAAGTGATGACTCGGCACCGTTTTCATTAAGCATATCAAGTAGAGGTGCGTATTGCGCCTGAGAGGCAACTATGATAACATCTTTAAAATTCTTTGCCGCGGCACGGATAAGTGATATGCCGCCTATATCTATCTTCTCTATTATGTCTGCCTCTGATGCACCGCTTGCCACGGTCTTCTCAAACGGATAGAGGTCAACAATTACAAGGTCTATCTCTGGTATCTCATATTGAGACATCTGGTCAATATCCTGCTGCAGTTCCCTACGACCAAGTATGCCGCCGAAAACCTTAGGGTGCAAGGTCTTTACCCTGCCACCTAAAATTGATGGATAACCCGTGAGGCTCTCTACTGTCTGGCAAGGAATGCCAAGACCCTCAATGAATGACTGAGTGCCTCCTGTAGAGAGTAGCTGCACCCCTTCCTGATGAAGTTTTGTGATAATGGCGTCAAGGTTCTCCTTGTGAAAAACTGACACCAATGCGGTTTTGATACGTTTTTGTTCCATAAATGACTACTTTGCATTTTGTGTTGCAAAACTACAAAATAGTTGTAAATGAAACAATTAGGAAATAAAAACAACCCTATTTTGTTAATAAGTTTTACGTCGGTGGTAGGTTACAAAGCGGTACGGGAACCTGTTTTTCTCATCGGGGGCGAATTTTTCCTCTTTCACAATCTCCCAAATTGAGGGGTCTATTGCTGGGAAAAACGTGTCTGCATCAAAGCGACTACCTATTTCAGTTATCTCCAAACAATTTGCATTCGCAATTGACTGTGAATAGATGGACGCACCTCCTATAATAAAAACCTTTTCTTCAGGACTACACGCAGCGAACGCACTTGATAAAGAATCATATACCTCACAGTTCGCTATGGTTAATCCACTCTGACGAGAGATTACTATGTTCCTACGGTTTGGCAGCGCTCCTTTTGGAAGTGAGTCAAAAGTCTTACGTCCCATAATTACGGTATGGGTCTCTGTAAGGGATTTAAAGTGTTTCAAATCTGCCGGCAGATGGCACAGAAGGGCGTTGTCCTTGCCTATTCCGCCCGCCTCGTCTCTTGCTACTATGATGGTGATTTCCATTGCGTTACACTGCTACTACTCCGGCTATGTGCGGGTGCGGGTTATAGTCTGTTAGTTCAAAGTCCTCAAACTTGAATTCAAAGATTGAGTTGACATCGGGGTTAATATTCATCTTTGGAAGCGGACGAGGCTCACGAGTCAGTTGCAACCGCACCTGCTCAAGGTGATTCCTATATATATGGGCGTCACCAAGTGTGTGAACAAAATCGCCAGCCTCAAGACCGCAGACTTGAGCCATCATCATAAGCAGTAGTGAGTATGAGGCTATGTTGAATGGTACGCCAAGGAATATGTCGGCACTGCGTTGGTAGAGTTGAAGGCTCAGTTTGCCGTTTGCCACATAGAATTGGAAGAATGCGTGGCAAGGTGGCAGGTTCATATTGTCAAGGTCTGCCACATTCCATGAACTTACTATTATGCGGCGTGAGTCAGGGTTGTTCTTTATGGCGTCAACGGCTTGCTGTATCTGGTCTATGTGTCCGCCGTTATAATCGGGCCAAGAACGCCACTGATAGCCGTAGATGTGACCGAGTGAGCCATCGGGGTCTGCCCACTCATTCCAGATGCGTACTCCGTGCTCCTGAAGATATTTTACATTTGTGTCTCCGTTGAGGAACCACAACAGTTCATATATTATTGACTTGAGGTGGAGTTTCTTGGTTGTGAGCATAGGAAAACCGTCTGCCATACTGAAACGCATCTGATGTCCGAAAACACTCATTGTTCCCGTACCTGTGCGGTCTGTCTTCTCCACTCCCTCTGTGAGCACTCTGTTTAGTAAATCTAAATATTGCTTCATTTTTATTGGTGAATTGGTGAACTGGTGAACTGGTGAACTGTGAAATCGATTAAACGGTTAAACAATTCACCGATTCAACGTTAATACATTTTATACGTGGTTTTAAGTACCTTGAATTCTGTTCTACGATTTATTTGGTTGGCCTTCTCCTGTTGCTCGGGTGTGAGGCTCTTTATGAACTCCTCTGTAAGTGGTGCTCCCACCTTTAGGAAACGGTTCTGGCGGACGAGCGGTTTGTCTGGAACCACAGGCTCTGTCTCTCCGTAACCTACCGCCGTCAAGCGCTCTTTCTCAATACCCTTCTCAAACAGATAGTCTGTAACGCTCTTGGCACGCTCCTCTGAGAGTTTTTTGTTTGACTCATCTGAACCCACATAGTCTGTGTGC
>JAZLIE010000074.1:0-5102 GCA_045617165.1 Candidatus Enterocola sp.
TCTGAGTGGGATGTTGCTGATACAAATAATGATATGCAATTTATAGGTGGTGCTTACTCTCTTACAAAGAGTGGCGTAGAACTGACAGCTGGTGATTATGAATATAAGGCTACTGCAAACCATGCTTGGGGTGTTAAGGAACTTCCAGCTTATGGCAACCAGACATTGACAATTGATGAAGATGGTACATACGATATAACATTCAGTATGGATGCTATTGCTACTGAGCTAAACGCAGAGGCTACTGTTGCTACAGATGCTGATGAGGTTGGTGCAGATTCAGCCGTAAAGAATCAAAAAATAATTGACGCTGTTACAGGTGAGAGATATATTCTTAAGGCTAACGGTGAAAAAGTAAATTTCTAAATTTTTAATTAGAATAGTAAAAGCAACCATCCCAATTGGGGTGGTTGTTTTTTTTTGCTTAATGTTTAAAAAAATAGTAAATTCGCAACGTTAAAATAATGAATGAGGGACAAAGGCCGGAGGCAAGGGAAATGGAAATCCTTTCCGTTATTACGACTAATGGGAGAGATTTTTACTTAATGTATAGTACAAATAACTGCATAAGAAGATGGGATTTTTCAGTTTTTTTAAGAAAGAGAGTTCTGTAGAGCAGAAGCGTGAGGAGCAGAAACAGCAGCAACAAACACTTGAGAGTGGGGTTTCAAAGACTAAGGAGAGTGTTTTTTCTAAAATATCAAGAGCGGTTGTAGGCAAAAGCAAGGTAGATGATGAGGTTCTTGACAACCTTGAGGAGGCACTTGTGACCTCTGATGTGGGGGTTGAGACCACATTGCGTATAATTGAGCGCATAGAGGCTCGTGTGGCTAAGGACAAGTACGTGAACACCGCTGAGCTTAACACAATTCTGCGTGATGAGGTGGTGGCTCTGCTGAAGGAGAATGACACCCCTGATTACTCCGATGTTGATATTGACACCTCTGAGAATCCGTATGTTATTATGGTTGTGGGAGTTAACGGAGTTGGAAAGACTACCACCATAGGTAAATTGGCATATCAGTTCAAGAAATCCGGCAAAAAGGTTGTGCTTGGTGCGGCTGATACATTCCGTGCGGCGGCCATAGAGCAACTTGATGAGTGGGGAAACCGTGTAGGGTGTCCTGTAATTAAGCAGAAGATGGGTTCTGACCCTGCATCGGTGGCGTTTGACACACTGCAAAGTGCAAAGGCACAGAAAGCCGATGTTGTGATTATTGATACAGCAGGCAGACTTCATAACAAAATTGGTCTTATGAATGAACTTACTAAGATTAAGAATGTTATGAAAAAGGTTTGCCCCGATGCTCCAAATGAGATACTCTTGGTGCTTGACGGCTCAACGGGTCAAAACGCCTTTGAGCAGGCAAGACAATTCCAAGCCGCAACGCAGATTAACGCACTTGCAATTACAAAACTTGACGGAACGGCAAGGGGCGGTGTTGTGATAGGTATCTCAGACCAATTTAAGATTCCTGTAAAGTATATAGGACTTGGAGAAAAAATAGATGATTTGCAATTATTTGATAGAGAAGCGTTTGTGAGAACATTATTAAATGGTGATGCGGTGATACGTTGATGCGGTGATGCGAAACCGAATCACCGAATCGTCGAATAACCGAATCACCGTAGATTATGATAATAGATTTAATAACATTGGGATGCTCAAAGAATCTGGTTGACAGTGAGATGCTGATACGCCAATTAGTGGAGGCTGGTTATGATGTATATCATGACCGTGAGAAACCTAATGGAGATATTGCCATAATAAACACTTGCGGATTCATCGGGGACGCTAAGGAGCAGAGCATAAACACAATACTTGAGCAGGCGGAGCGCAAGACAAGGGGGAAACTCAAGGAGTTGTATGTAATGGGCTGCCTGTCAGAGAGATATAAAAAAGAGCTCAAGAAAGAGATTCCAGAAGTAGATAAGTTCTACGGAAAGTTTGACATAAAGAGCATAGTTAAGGATTTGTGTGGTCGCTATAAGAATTCCATAAGGCTGGAGCGTTGCCTCACAACACCAAAGCACTATGCCTATCTGAAGATTGCCGAAGGTTGTAACCGCACATGCTCATACTGTGCCATTCCGCTTATTACGGGAGCGTATAAGAGCCGCCCTATTGAAGATATTGAGAAAGAGGTGGAATATCTTGTGAGTCTTGGCGTTAAAGAGTTTCAGGTGATGGCTCAGGATTTGACATACTACGGGCGTGACCTATACGGAGAGCCAAAGATTGCTGAACTTGTGAACCGTCTGGCAAAGATTAAGGGAGTTAAGTGGCTGAGATTGCACTACGCATATCCTACGCAGTTCCCGTATGATTTGCTTGATGCAATAAGAGAAAACGCCAATGTGTGCAAATATCTTGACATAGCCTTGCAGCACATATCAGATAATATGCTGAAGAAGATGAGACGAGGCATTGACAAGGCTGGCACACTTAAACTAATTGATGAGATTCGCCGCCGTGTACCTGGAATATGTTTGCGTACAACGCTTATGGTAGGTCATCCGGGTGAGACGGAGGATGATTTCAATGAGTTGTGTGATTTTGTGCGTGATGTAAAATTTGAACGTATGGGAGCCTTCAAATATAGTGAGGAGGAGGGC
This sequence comes from Candidatus Enterocola sp., assembly GCA_045617165.1. GTDB lineage: Bacteria > Bacteroidota > Bacteroidia > Bacteroidales > Paludibacteraceae > Enterocola. The sequence goes on from JAZLIE010000074.1 coordinate 2,617, forward strand.
ACCTATGCCGCACTTAATTATGAGGATTCAATCCCCGATGACGTGAAACAGGAGCGTCTGGACAAGTTGATGTCAATACAACAGCAAGTGCAATTATCTGTAAATGAGGCGTATGTGGGGCGTGAGATGCAAGTGGTGGTTGACCGCATTGAGGGTGACTATTATGTGACACGCAGTGAGTATGACTCCCCCGATGTTGATTTGGAGATTCTTGTCCCTACATCGGAGAGAAAACTTAGGCGTGGGTGTTTTTATAATGTAAGGATTACAGGTTGTGAGGAGTTTGACCTTTATGGAGAAATCTTATTCCCGTCATCTCGAACGAAGAGAGAGATCTTTACTTAATGTACGTGTACAAATTAATTTAAAAATGAATAATAAGGGACTTATTGCAGAACTATCAAAGCGTTTGGGTGTAACTCAAAAGCAAGCGTCAGATATGCTTGACGCCTCTACCGCCGCTATCGTGGGCTCTATGAAAGAGGATAAAAGCCTTATGCTGCAAGGATTCGGCTCTTTTGAAGTGAGGAAAAAGAGTGAAAGAGTCATAATAAATCCGTCAAGCGGTTTACAGATGAATGTGCCGCCAAAACTTACATTAGTATTCAAACCAAGTGAAACCTATAAAACCAAGATATGAATAAGATTAACATACAAGAGATTACAGACCTCATTGCAAGCCAGTCAGGGCAGACAAAGAAGTTCTCAGAACAATTCTTAAGAGAGTTAGTTGATGTCATAGGTGAGTATTTGCAGAAGGACGGCATTGTCAAGGTAAAGGGCTTGGGTACGTTCAAGGTAATTAGGGTTGAGGAACGTAAGAGCGTAGATGTGGCAACGGGCAATGAGATTATTCTACCATCTCATAACAAGGTTCAGTTCATTCCTGAAGAGGGTGTGAAACAGCGGGTGAACGCTCCGTACGCACATCTTTCCACTACCACGGATGAGGTAAATATGCCAAGTGACGACAAAATTCAAGGCGAAGCTTTAAAGGAAGAATTGAAGGAAAGGGAGAAAATAGAGGAATCTGAGGAAAGAGAGGGAAAGGAAGAGGAGGGTGTTAAACCATTGGAAACTGAAACGTCTAATGAGAATGAGTGTGATGGGGAGTTGGGGAAGAGAAAGGGTATAAACCCGTGGTGGATAGTGCTGATAGTCATAAACATTTTGCTGATTGCTATCTTATGCACCAGCCAATATTGGAAACCATATACTGACAAATGGTTTGCAGAGGAAGATGAAGAGTTCTATCCAGTGGCTGTTGCTGTAGATGAGTCTGCGTATGAGGATGTTAAGACCTATGAAGAGCCTGTGGCTGAAGATACAGTCGCTGTTATGGCAGACAGTACGCTTATAGCTTATCAGGATTCAGTAAGCCAGGCTGAAACTCAACAGAAGTTTGACATACGTTCATATACACGTAAAATGGCTGCGGAGGCGCCAGTGCGTGAGGTGGTTACTGTTATTGACGGCAGCCGCTTGACAATGGTGGCGTACCGTGCGTACGGAAGCAAGGACTTTTGGGTTTATGTATATGATGCAAACCGTGATGTCTTGCGTAGTCCGAGTGGTGTGAACAAAGGAATGGAACTCAAGATTGCCGATTTGCCACCGGAACTTACAGACCCTGACAGTCCTGAAGCTCTTGAGTTTGCCCGTGAACTCGCTCAAAAATATTGATTATAAACACAATAAAAATACTGATATATAGTTTTATAAGGAAATGAAGGAATATGAGAAAATTCCTATAATTTTTAATTTTCAATTTTCAATTTTCAATTAATTTATATGCAACCAGTTGATATTAGAGAACTGAACTCGCTTATAGAGAAGAAGAGTGAGTTTGTTGATGTCCTTACTATGGGTATGGACAAAGTTATCGTAGGTCAGAAACACCTTGTGGAGTCACTGCTGATAGGTCTGCTTTCTGATGGTCATATATTGCTTGAGGGTGTGCCAGGTTTGGCAAAGACACTTGCCATTAAGACACTTGCACAACTTATTGACAGTAAATACAGCCGTATTCAGTTCACCCCTGACCTTTTGCCAGCCGATGTATTGGGTACACTTATCTACAGTCAGAAGACAGAGGAGTTCGTGGTAAAGAAGGGACCTATATTCGCAAACTTCATTCTTGCCGATGAGATTAACCGTGCTCCGGCAAAGGTTCAGAGTGCTCTGCTTGAGGCTATGCAGGAGCGTCAGGTGACACTTGCTGACACAACTTACAAACTTGACGCACCGTTCCTTGTTCTTGCAACACAGAACCCTATAGAGCAGGAGGGTACATATCCACTGCCTGAGGCACAAGTTGACCGTTTTATGATGAAGGTTATTGTAAGTTATCCTAAACTTGAGGAGGAGAGGCTTATAATACGTCAGAATATCTGGGCTAAACCGGCTCCTATCGCTCCAGTGCTTAAACCGCAGGAGATTCTTGATGCTCGTGAGGTTGTACGTATGATTTACATTGATGAGAAGAT
>JAZLIE010000075.1:0-3089 GCA_045617165.1 Candidatus Enterocola sp.
CTTGAGGATATGACAATAGCTCTCCGTGCCGACGACATAGACACCGCTCTCACCGCCCTAAAGGCGTACATTGCCGGCATTCCGTACTACTATGAGAACAAGACGGAGCCTGCGTTCCAAACAATAATGTACCTTGTCATATCTCTTATGGGACAATACATAAAGGTGGAGGTGAACAATGCCGTAGGCAGAACAGATGCTGTTCTTGAGACCGCAAACACTATCTATATAATAGAGTACAAAGTGGATAAGTCTGTAGAAGAGGCACTAAAACAGATAGATGACCAGCACTACGCAGACCCATACCTTGCAGACCCACGCCGCAAACTGAAGGTGGGCATAAACTTCACTACGGAATCACGCACCATAGAGAGTTGGAAAGCGGTGGAGATTCAGTAAACAATATGGGGTTCAGTTGTTTCTAATGCACCTGACGCTATGACCTCTCATTTTAGTCTCTTCAAACTTGTTCAATGATTTATTCGCAGATTTTCCGCTATATGGATTAGGGAAAATTGAAAACGCTGAACATTTATCCCAATCAGTTGCAGTTGCAGACGCAAAAATGGCGTAGCCACCCATTCCAGCCTGTTTTACACCAGTTTGGCTTTCTCCGGCAGAATATGCCGTAAAACCAAATGTATCTTTTCCAATATAGTCATCACCTGCCCATGCACCAATCCAGCCGTCAGTTGAAGCCAATTCTATACCAGCAATATCCGCTCCACCTACAGATGTCGCCAATTCTTCCCACTCTGCAGATGTCGGTACATGAAAACCATTAGGACAAATACCTTGACGCTGACCGCCAAATTCAGATGTAATTTGTTTGGCTTCCGCCTCAGACGGCAAACCTACAGCCGCCGCCCAACTGTAAAAATAGCCCAATTTTGCCCTTATATCATCAGTTAATACATCTGTCCAACCACCAGTATCATATCTATCATCCAAGTACCATGGGTCATACATTGAAGAGCCAAGACCTTTTATCTCCTTCCCTGCCATCTCACTCTGAGTATCATAGTGTGTGGCTCTGATATTCTCAGCCATCCAGCACTGACCGCCTATTTTCTTTAACGGATACACATTACCGTCAGCATCTGTCACAGTACTGCCATCGCAGTCACATTTTTCCAAACAAATAACAGTATAGGTAATCTCCTCAGATGTCTTCACTGTAAGAAATTCTGTTTCACTCACTACATTGCCATCTTTATCAAGCCACTGATACTTATCACAGCCGTGAGCCTCAAGAACAGTCTCCTCTCCTGCACAAACAAGCGAATCTCCAGTAACATACAATTTAGGTTTCGGACAACTATAAGAAACCATCAGTGATTTTGAGACAGAAACAAGTTTTCCACAATTTGAAGCAGGGTTATATGTACCATTTACGGCATTTTCAACATCCTCCTTATTCTCACCGACCCAAATTCTATAATAGCGTCCATTTCCATGAGTCTCCTTACCTATTGGAATTTCAAAGTCAAGATTAGCGGCGATAGAGCCCTCGTTAACCCAATTGACATTATCATCAGAAGACTGCAGGAGAGTAACATAAGATGACATAAACTGACCACTTATCTCATCGGGATTGCAGCAAAGAGTGACACTCGGCTCACAATTCTTCAAATCCACATCCTTTCTTGAATAAGCCTTATCAGAAAAAAGATTTATTTCAGGCAGACAAACAGAAAATTCAATATCATCAATTCCAACATCATTGCCGTTAGCACCTTTACCACCGCCTTGCTTACGGTATTCAGGCTTATCCGGCAATGAATTCTTTATAGCCAACCTCAATTTTGAGTAATTACCTGATTTAAAAGAAAAAGAAAACTGTTTCCATTTCTTTTCATTATATGTATCAGTATTCATATCTTTTATCAAGACCTCTGAGTCACCATCAATTCCATAAACTTCAAACTTGGTTTGAATTGGAACATTCTGTACTCCAGCCCCTATACTTGAGAGCCAAGCGGAAAAATTATATTCAATACCGGGACAAACTTCAACTGTTTGAGTAAACATATCTTCTGATTCAAAACAGCAGTTCACAAGCAGATAGCCATCTATAGTATATGGACCAGAGCCACCTGCATTCCCGGTATGCCCCTTTATATTGGAATTAGCCCAATACCCTCCCTTGTTACTATTATCTATAATTCCCCAAGTACCGTCTTCAATACCCTGCCACATATCAAATGATCCCACACAATCATTGGCACCTTGATTATCCAACTTCTTTGGCATAGAATATGCACTACTTATCTCAAAAGGGGGATTGTTTGAGGTTTTATGTGCCTCAAAAAATTTAGAACCTGCAAGAGTGCATTTCTTATCAGAGACAACAAACGTAAAATCCTCTTTAAATGTGACAATGGAATTGCTATCAGACGAAGCATACACGCCATAAGCGTGTATGCCCAATATGCCAAATAGCAATATGTATCTTCTGAATCTTTGCATTTAATTTTATCTCTTCAAAATAAAATGTCCTGTAAGTTGTTTTCTAATCTCTTCTACTGTTATTATGTACCAATAGTCATCACTTGGCATCTCGTGTCCGTTGTATATTCCGTCCCAACCCTTAAAATCATCCGCTTTTTTCTCCTCTGAGAAACCACCCTTGTTAAACACATACAATCGCTTTCCATACCTGTCAAATATCTCCACCCTGTATTCTGAATAGTAGTTCAAGTTCTTTACTGTCCATAAATCATTCAAACCGTCGTCATTAGGACTGAAGAACACGTCTGGTATCACAGGAACAGGAGGCACCTCAAACAACTGCTCCGTCTTACAGGTGGCGCTGTCCTTCACATACATTATATGGGCACCTATGGTAAGTCCTGTGAATATGTTGCTCTCCACAAAATCCTTGCCGTTGGTTGAGTAATAGTACGGTTCCGTACCAGACTTAACCGTCACTACAACCTCTCCCTGCTCCATATTCTCTATGCTCTCTATTATAGGCAACGGATGTACCCTTACCGTCGTCTTGGCTTTGGTTTTACACAAATCCGTGGATATCTCAACCTCATACTTCGTGGTCTCCCTCGGGGTAGCCTTTGGCGTAGCCGATGTAG
>JAZLIE010000076.1:0-7049 GCA_045617165.1 Candidatus Enterocola sp.
AGTCATCAGTGTTTCCGCTTTAGAAAAAGCATACTTGCCAGAACTGATTTCAAAAACAGATATGCCTGTTTCAAGTCAAAATGTCAAAGAACTTTCTTTATTTGATTTTTTATAAAAATTTAACGCATCAGTACTAATTAACAATTAACAATTAACAATTAATAATTAATATTTGAGGCTTCGCCTCACCGATTCACCGATTCACCGATCCACCGATTCACCGACAATGCACACATTAGCACTAAAAATATTCCACTACTTCCAGCAGCATAAGGCAGTGTACTACATTTGCCTTATTGGGAGTTTTCTGATTTTCTTGGGGCTTGGTCTGCAGGTTGAGTATGAGGAGGATATCTCCAAACTACTACCTTCAAACACCATAGGAGATTCGGAACAGTTGGTATTTGACAATCTGAAAGTCAAGGACAAGATTTTCATACTATTTACAGCGGAACAAGATTCAACGCTTGACACTGACCGCCTTATTGAGAGTTGTGACGCATTCTGTGAAAGTTTGCAGGCAAATGACAAAGACTCCACAATAAATAATATACTCTACTCACTTGATGAGTCAATGTTGATGGACGGCATTGGGTATATGTTTGAGAACATTCCGTCATTCCTCACTGAAAAAGATTATAATGCGTTTGACTCACTATTCACTCAAAGTGCCATAGACGCACGTATGGATGAGAATATTGAGGCTCTGCAATCAGCAGACGGTGAATATACGGCTCAACTCATACAGTATGACCCCGCAGGTCTGCGTTACGCACTTAAATACAAGGCTGCGGAGGCAGCTAACGCATTCGGGGGCAACTACAAAATAATAGACGGTCACTTTTTCACCCCTGACAGCACCGTCTGCATAGCATTCTTGAGCCCTAATTTCAAGGCTTTTGACTCAAAGACAGGCATACGTATGACAGAACAAATTGAGACTCAGGTAGATTCCATAAATGCCTCCTACCCCGATGTCAAGATTCTGTTCCACGGTGCACCAATTACAAGCGTATTTAACTCCAGACAGATAAAGAAAGACCTTGCAATGACTCTAGGAGTCTCCATTCTGCTTGTCTGCATAATAATAACACTCTGTTTCAAGAACAAATCAACACTTGTGCTGCTACTATGCCCCGTCATATACGGAGCATTCTTTGCGTTAGGTGCAATGTATCTCATTCAGGGAACAATGTCACTTATGGCACTTGGAATAGGAGCCATTGTGCTTGGTGTGGCACTGAGTTACTGTCTGCATATTCTCACGCACTACAAGTATGTAACTGACCCTGAGATAGTTATAAAGGAGCAGACTAAGCCTGTAATTCTTGGCAGTCTTACAACAATAGGAGCCTTTATGGGACTGCTCTTTACTGAATCAGCCCTGCTACGTGACTTTGGATTGTTCGCATCACTTGCAATGGTTGGAACAACCGTGTTCTGCCTTATATTCCTGCCCCACTTTCTGAACCCCAATAACAACAAGCGTTCCGAAAAGGCGTTCAATCTGCTTGAAAAGATAAACTCCCACCCACTTGACAAACATACTTGGCTGGTTTTGCTTATCGTGGTTTTCTCAGCCGTCTGTATCTACTTCTCTAAATATGTCACATTTGATTCAGACCTGAAGAACATTGGTTATCATAACCCCGATGTCTTGCGTTCAAGCCAAATGCTGTCAGAGAAGACCGCCGGAGGCAACTACACAGGCTACTTTGCCGTTACAAGCAATAACCTTGACTCTGCCTTGATATTTAACAAAGCACTGGATGAGAGGCTTGCCGCCATAAAAGATTCAGGTGAGATTAAAGGTTTCGCCTGTACATCAGCACTGCTGATGGACAGTGAGACACAACAAAGCCGCATTGATGTATGGAATAACTATTGGACCACAGAGCGTAAGACGCAGGTTAAACACAATATTCTGACATCGGGGCGGAGAGTTGGATTTGAAGATGACACCTTTGAACCATTCTTCCAAATGATTGACGCTGAATATGAGCCCTCATCAATTTATGAGGCAGGCATACTGCCAGAGGGACTGATGAGCAACTGGATTGAATATACAGACTCAACTTATATGGTGTTCACGCCTGTGCAGATTCCGCAGGAGAACCGCCGCCACGCAAGTGAGATTATAGTTGAGACTCCGCACACTGTTGTCATTGACCCGTTCTTCTATACTGAGGATATGGTGCAGATTTTGAACAATGATTTCAACACAGTGCTACTTATATCCACAATATTCGTGTTCATTGTGCTTGTAATATCATTCCGCAGTCTTGTACTTGGAATAATAGCATTTATTCCTATGGTACTTAGTATGTACATAGTAACAGGCATTATGGGTATGGCAGGTTTGCAGTTTAACCTTATAAACATTATAGTCTCAGCCTTCATTTTTGGTGTAGGCGTTGATTACAGTATATTTGTTATGGACGGTCTGCTTGCAGGCAAGAAAGGCAACACTCAACTGCTTACATATCATAAGACGGCTATATTCCTATCGGCCGTTGTTCTTGTTGTAAGCATTGCGTCACTTATCTTTGCCACACACCCTGCCATCTCATCCATAGGGCTTACAACCCTTATAGGTATGGTGGCTACACTGCTCATAACATATACACTTGAACCGTGGCTATATAAAAAAGGAGAAAGGAGAAAGAAGAAATGAGAGTTCCTCCCCTGGAGGGGAGGCTAGGAGGGGACCTTTTTTCTTTCTCATTTCTCATTTCTCATTTATGAATTATGATGTTGCTATAATCGGAGCCGGACTTGGAGGTCTTGAATGTGGGTACATTCTGTCAAAAAACGGAATGAAGGTCTGCATTGTGGAGAAGGAACGGGTACTTGGCGGCAGTTTGCAGACATTCAAACGTGGCAATGTAACTTTTGACACAGGTTTCCATTATGTCGGGGCGCTTGATGAAGGTGAGAGTTTAAACAGACTGTTCCACTATTTCAACCTTATGGAACTACCTTGGAAACGGCTTGATGATGAGTTTGACACTGTTATAATTGACGGAGAGCGTTACCCGATTATGAGCGGACACAAGGCATTCTATGATGCCCTTGCTGAGCGGTTCCCCTCTCAAAAAAATAATCTTAGAACATATATTGACAAACTGAAAGGTGTAGGTGACCACATTTTTGACGCTCTTAATCCAAAAGAGGATACTGATTTCTACTCCACCTCACTGTTTGGTGTGAGTGCAAAAGCCTTTATTGATGAGACTATAACAGACCAACGATTGAGAGACGTGCTTTGCGGCACCTCACTTAAAATGGAACTCACTCCACAACTCCCGCTCTACACATTCGCCCAAATCAATGACTCGTTCCTGCGTGGAGCGTACCGTCTTGACGGCGGCGGAGAGTTGATTGCTGAGCACCTTGCCGCTGACATTGAGGCAATGGGCGGCGTCATAATGAGAAACTGTACCGTAAAATCAATAAAAGTAAACTCTGATGGTGAGGTCTCAGGCATCGTGGTGAATGATAATGAGTTAATTGAGAGTAAATGGGTTATAAGCAACGCCCACCCTGCCCACACGATAAGTCTTATTGAAGAGACACCCTACCTGAAGAGGATTTACCGCTCACGCATAAACCGCCTTGAGAATACTACAGGAGCGTTTACGGCAAACATACGCCTGAAAGAGGGTGCGGTAAATTACCTTAACAAGAACCTGTATATTTATGAAAATGCAGACCTGTGGAACTATACACCGGGAAAGACTGATAGAATGTTGATACACTACTACCCTAATGATAAGGGTCAAGGGTCAGGGGACAAGGGTCAAGGTGTTAAGCCATTAAGGAGCGAAGCGACAGAGAACAATAGAGAAGGAAATAATGTCTATGTTGAAAACATAGACATTATTACACCAATGGCGTGGAGTGAGGTTGAACGGTGGGCAGACAAGACACCCGGACACAGAGGCGACGACTATGTTGCAATGAAGGACAAAAAGTATAAGGAGTGCCTTGATATGGCTGAAAAATGGATTCCGTGTCTTAAAGATGGCGTTGATAGGATTTTCACAAGCACCCCGCTTACATACAAAGCATACACAAACACTGAAAACGGCAGTTCATACGGCATACGCAAGGATTTTGAATCCCCTATGACAACAGTACTCACGCCTCGCACTCCTATAAAAAATCTGCTTCTAACAGGGCAGAATTTAAACCTTCATGGAGTTTTGGGGGTCAGTATGACAGCGCTGTTCACGTGTAGGGAAATCATTAAAAGTGGACAATTGATAGTGGACAGTGGACAACGAATTATCACTACCAACTGTCAATTGTCAACTGTCAACTAGAATTATAACAAGATATAGTAAAATTATGAAGTATGCATTAGTAACTGGAGGCAGCCGCGGAATAGGCAGAGCTGTTTCTCTAAAATTAGCCTCTATGGGCTACACAGTAGTTATAAATTACGCTGGCAATGACGCCGCCGCAATTGAGACTCTCTCACTTATTAAAGAGGCAGGCTACCCTGAGGGTGAACTGCTGAAGTTTGATGTGTGCGACTGTGAGCAAGCCGCCGCCGCAATTGAAGGTTGGCAAGCCGCCCACCCCGATGACTACATTGAGGTGCTTGTGAACAACGCAGGCATTCGCCGTGATAATCTTATGCTCTGGATGGAGAATGAGGATTGGCAAAAAGTGCTGAACACAAACCTTGGCTCCTTCTACAATGTGACACGCCCTATTCTAAAGCCAATGCTTCTTAAGAAGTACGGAAGAATAGTTAATATGGCATCACTTTCAGGTCAAAAGGGTCTGCCTGGTCAGACAAACTACTCCGCAGCAAAGGGTGGACTTATAGCCGCAACAAAGGCTCTTGCACAAGAGGTTGCCAAAAAGCGTGTGACAGTAAATGCTGTAGCGCCAGGTTTTGTCAAGACCGATATGGTAGAGGGACTTGATGAGAAGGCTCTCTCAGCGCAAATCCCCGCCGGACGTTTCGGCACACCGGATGAGGTTGCGGCTGTTGTAGGTTTCCTTGCATCAACAGAGGCTGCATACGTAAACGGAGAGGTTATTGCGGTAAACGGAGCTTTGTATTGTTAAATAAGGCGACGCCTTATTTAACAATACAAAAATTAACAATTAACAATTAACATTATGAAAAAGGCAATATTATTTATAGCAGCTGTTTTTATTGCTGTTTCAACTTTTGCGGGAGGCAAGAGCATCTCTTGTGATTTTGAGCAGGTAAAACACCTTAAGATAGTAAAAACACCTGTTGAGTCATCGGGGAAACTATATTATGAGGGTGAGAATATGGCAATGCTCTATTCAAAACCTGAAGGTGAGTATTTTAAGATTACAGAGACCACCATTTCAATGAAGGCTGGCAAAAAGAAGATAAACAGCAAGTTGAGTGGTAACTCTCAGTTCAAACAGTTAAGAGACCTGCTTATTCTCAGTATGAAGGGTGATGTTGACGGACTTGCCAACCTGACCAACGCAAATGTTGAGAAAAAGAGCCTACAGGGTTATGATGAGTACCTTTTTACAAGCAAAACCGCTGTCAAGAAGGGTTACAACAAGATAATTTTGCGTTACAATAGAGGCAGCAAGGCTTTGGAGTATATGGAACTACATCAGCCAAACGGAGATTACACAACCTACACTCTTAAAAACATCAAGACAGGAGTGGCAATACCAGCTGGGACATTTTAGAAAACTATTTCAGGTCACTTTGTGCTAAAAAGATAGGCAAACGCCTCAGTACGTGCCGTGGCATCTTTATCAAAGATTCCGCGGCATATTGTTGTTATAGTCTTGGCTCCAGGTTTCTTTATTCCACGCGCGGTCATACAACTATGCTCACCCTCAACATAGACAGCAACATCGGCGCTACCGGTGGCAAGTGTCATAATCTCAGCAATATCTGAGGCTATGCGCTCCTGAAGTTGCAGACGGTGGCACACCATCTCAGCAATACGGGCTATTTTGCTAAGCCCTATAACCCTTTCTACAGGCTTATAGACAACACTTACCTTCATATTGTACATAAGTGCTATATGATGCTCACAGAAACTGAATACAGGAATGTCACGCACAACAACATAGTTTCCACAACGTGGCACACACATATCATCAGCGTCAAAAGTCTTGGCATACTTCTCAGCAATCTGCTCATTTGAGTAGGAGATTCCTCTAAACATCTCCTCACACATACGAGCCACACGCTCAGGAGTCTCCTTAAGACCCTCTCTTTCAGGATTCTCCCCCAAAGCAATTAAAAACTCCCGCGTTATCTCCTTAATCCTTTCTGTATCCATCTGACAAATAATTATAAATATTCGGTGATTCGGTAATAAATTTTCATTTCTTCTTTCTTATTTATTATTTCTTCTTTCTTATCACACGCTTCTCTTCTTCGGGTCCCAAATATATTTGTGCAGTTGCAACTGCAATTTAATTTTACAAAGTCCCTCTCTCTTCATACGCTCCACAACATCAGCAGGTTTCACTACCCCGAAAGCCGTGCTGAAATAGACTTGCGTGCGCGTGTCAAGTTCATATCTTCTGACAATCTCAATTGCCCTGTCCAAATCCCTCTCTGATGCTATGACAAACTTGTAGGCATCATCTTTTTTAGCAAGTTCCAGATTCAGAAGTTCCATTCTATCCTCCATACCACTATCAGGCAGTTTATAGTCTATTACAAAATGTACGTTATCTCCTATACGGTACAAGTCAATTGGAATGGCTCCGTTTGTTTCTATATGTATCTGATAATCAGTAAGTCTTGCTAGCAGACTGATAATATCGGGCTGTAACAGCGGCTCCCCGCCGGTAATGGTGACATGCTCCATTCCACTCTGCCGCACATAGTCAGCAATCTCAGCCGCACTCATCTCTTCACCGTGCTTAGCCTCCCAAGCGTATGAGGTGTCACACCAAGCGCAACGCAGATTACAACCTGCAAAGCGTATGAAAACAGAGAGTGCTCCTGCTGTAGGTCCCTCACCGTCAATGGAAATAAACTTCTCTATAACCTTCATATCACTGTCAACTGTCAACTG
>JAZLIE010000077.1:0-2188 GCA_045617165.1 Candidatus Enterocola sp.
GCGAAAAATCTTTAACTAACATATTTATTAACTTTCAACTTTTAACTTTCAACTTTCAACTATGAAAAAGATTTATTCCGCTCCGCAATTGGAGCAAGTGAGAATGGAGACAGAGATGCCTGTAATGCAGACGTCAGGTGGTTCATCAAAATCAGGTAGCATTGCGTCTATGTCGAAGGGTGCTGCAGGAGCATGGTAATTAACTAAAAACAGAAACAGATGAAAAAGATTATCTACACAATGGGAGCGGCATTGGTAATGTTGGCTTCCGTATCATGTAAGAAGAATGATGCTGTAAAGGGTGAGGAACAATCATCAGTAAAAAAAGTTGATATGGAGTTCACCGCCGCATCAAAAGGAGCATTGAAGACTACTGTGAAACCAGATGGTACTACCGTGGTGTGGTCAAAGGATGATGTCATAAAGGTGTTTACAGCAGGTGACACACAAGGCAGTCCGTTGTCACTAAAAAGCGGAGAGGGAAAATCAACCGCAGTGTTTAGCGGACAGTGCAGTGAAACCGGTCCTTGGATGGCAGTGTATCCTTCTTCAGCAAAGGATTTGTCTTTTGCTTCTGCAGGGGGTATTTCTTCTGTAGGCTTTTCTATGCCTGCCACACAAACATACGCAGGAGCGACATTTGCCACAGGCACAATGCTGAGTGTTGCATACTCAGCCACAACAGATTTGGAATTCAAACACGTTTTCGGTGTTCTGAAACTCCAACTTAAAGGCGAGGGGTCTGTAAAGAGTATAACAGTTACTGATAAAACAGATGATTCAAAACTTAATGGATATTTTGTGGTGAATCCTGGTGCAATGGGTTTTGTGGCATTAAATGTACCGGATGTTGAATATGAATCTACGGCATCAATAACCCTTGACTGCGGAGACGGAGTGGCGTTGAATACAAGCACGGCTACGGAGTTTTGGTTTGTGGTGCCTCAGGGTGCGTTCAAAAGCGGATTTGATGCTGTCATAACATCAACAGACGGCAAGACGGCTGAATTGTCAACAACAAACGATAACGAGATTAAGGCTGGGGAAATTAAGCCGATGCCTGAAAAAAACATAGAGTTCAAAGCTCCTGCAACCACAGGCGAGGCTGAGATAACAGGCGGAACAATGGTTAAGTGGGTTCAATTGTGGGCAGGCGGTCCTAAGTGGGCTGAGTACAATGTAGGTGCCACATCTGTAGGCGACTACGGCGGGTACTATCAATGGGGTAGTGTCATAAATGAAGATAATTCTGCGAATTTTTACAATGGTACAGAAAATATTCAAGGCGGTGCCCACGATACAGCAAAGAACCTGTGGGGTGGTAATTGGCAGATGCCTACAAAGGCAGACTATGAAGATCTTTTCTCCAATTGCGATGTAACATTTTACACTGGAGATAATAAATACAAAGGCTTGAATGGTATGTTATGTCAAGGCAAAGAAGGATATTCGGAGAACGAAGTCTTTTTTATCTATGCGGGTCAGTACACCTATCATGGACCAGGAACTTATGACGTGGGTAAAAAAGGATACTATTGGACTACTACTCCAGATGAAGGCAGCACGCAATATTCCCAGTCTGTATACATTCCATCAGACTCCCCATTCGCTACCTATTACCGTGACTATGGGTTATCTGTACGTGCGGTTTTAGCGGAATAATTTATTCCACGTCATTTTGAGTTACGTTTCACTCAGACTGATTACAGACCGTTAGGTAATGACGAAGAGAAATGATACAAAAAGGTCAAGGGAAGACACAAAACTCCCTTGACCTTTTGTTTTTGATTTTTTTGCAATTCCATAAACTTTATTGTACCTTTGCGTTCCGAAAAAAACATTATTTTTTAATCTGTCTAAAAGTCAAAAAGCAAATGAAAAAGTGTATTTATTTGGTTGCCGTGCTGTTGGTAATGGCAGGGGTAGTATCGTGTAAGAAAAATTCAGATGTAAAAGAACCGGAAAAAGAGGCGCAGCCTACAGGCGTGATGCGTTCAGTGACAATAACGGCGGGTCAGGGTGAAACCAGAATCAGCGTGTCAAGCGGAAATCACATTTGGTCAAGAGGAGAGAAACTTAATATTGTGCCTGTATCAGGTGGTTTTGGTGTCGCCTCACTTGATATTATTGATGGTATAGGTTCAGCCTCAGGTACATTTGACGGAAAAATGGATTCTGGAATAAAAGA
>JAZLIE010000078.1:0-1328 GCA_045617165.1 Candidatus Enterocola sp.
ACAGCACAATGAGCCTATATACATATAACCATACCGGGGAACGTTCACTCAAACGCTACGGAGCGTTCAACACCGCCTACCTGAACGGAGCATACGCAGGCTCAGGTCTTGACGGTCTGTCCCGCTACAGTGCGTATGTAAGCCCCTACTATGTGGAGCACGGCACAGGCGTAAATGCAAGTAACGCTACCAAGCATTACTACATTGGAACAGAAAGACTTGTCAGCAAGCTTGTGACTGAGAGAGGTGGCAAAGAAGATGTTAAGGATGAGGACACATACTACTATTTCACAGACCACTTAGGCAGCGCCACCCACATAACGGACAAAGGAGGCAAAGTGATACAGTACGCCGCCTATACACCGTACGGAACGTTATTCAGAGAATACAAGAGCGTAATGCCATACAAGTTTAACGGAAAAGAACTTGACCAGGAGACAGGTTATTATTACTACGGTGCAAGATACTATGACCCAAGTGCGGCACTGTGGATTGGAGTAGATCCGCTGCAAATGAAATATCCTGATGTGAGTCCGTATGTGTATTGTGCTGGCAATCCTGTGGTTAGAATAGACCCTGACGGCAGATGGGTTCTTGCATTAAAAATGAATGTGACAGCTGGTGTTGGTATGTCTTATGCTTTGAGTGCAAAGGCTGAATGTGGAATAGCCTTTGATAAATATGGTGCCACAATGTTTGGTAATTTTACGGGAAATTGTTTTGCTAATCAGAATCTGCAAGATGGAAGCACGAATCCTCGTATTTTTGCAGGTGCTTATGCGGGGGTTGGTGTAAGTGCTGATTATAGTTGGAGTAGTGATTCGTATGCTGATTATGTGGCAACTTTTTCTACATCTGTGCCAGTTGGACCAGCAACAGCCTCATTTGGTGAAGACGGTGTTGGAATAGGAATTGGATTAGGTTTTGGCATTGCATTTGAAACATCTCCTACTTCTTCTACGGCTTCGTTGGCTATGAGTAACAGTGAGATGGGTACTGCTATGGGAATTTTATCGAGAGACTTGGGATTGATGAAATTAACATGTAATCCACAAGATGAAAAATATCAAATTATAGAGAATGATATTGTTGTTGGCTATAAAGGTGTTGTAACTTTTTCAGAAGGTAATAATTCAGTACAATATAATGTTACATGTAAGGCTGTCAACGGTCAGCCATCTAATCAATGGGAGACACACGCATATACGGCAAATAAACAAGGAGAACAATAATTGTATATGATGATAAAAATATATAGTAGAAGAAGTAAAAAAACGATAACATGGTTCCTGACACTGTTTATGGCAGTATACTGCATTGCTTGTATA
>JAZLIE010000079.1:0-24205 GCA_045617165.1 Candidatus Enterocola sp.
GTGAACCATCTTGACCTTGAGGTGGCTAACAAACTGCGTAACTGCGGCAAACCCGTATTGCTTATAGCAAACAAGACCGATAATAATGACTTGCAGTATGATGCGGCTGAGTTCTACAAACTTGGTATCGGGGACCCTATGTGCGTTTCATCTATGAGCGGTTTCGGAACGGGAGATTTGCTTGATGAGATTATTAAAAAATTGCCAGAGGACTCTGAACCAGAGATAGATACCACACTTCCAAGGGTTGCCATCGTGGGACGCCCTAACGCAGGTAAATCATCTTTGCTTAACGCCCTTATGGATGAGGACCGCAACATTGTAACTGATGTTGCAGGTACAACGCGTGACAGCATCTACACCCGATACACAAAATTCGGTAAGGATTTCTATTTGGTTGATACGGCTGGCATCAGAAAGAAATCTAAAGTTACTGAAGATATTGAGTTCTATTCAGTTATGCGTGCAATTCGTACAATTGAGAACTCCGATGTCTGCATTTTGCTTATTGATGCCACCAGAGGCATTGAGGCTCAAGACCAAAATATTTTCTCACTTATTCAAAAGAATAAGAAGGGTTTGGTAGTATGCGTTAATAAGTGGGATATTGCTGAAAATAAGGAGAATAAGGCTATAAAGCATTTTGAGGAGACTATACGTGAGCGTTTCGCTCCGTTTACTGATTTTCCTATAATTTTTATCTCAGCAACCACCAAGCAACGCATATACAAGGCAATAGAGACCGCTATGCAGGTGTATGAGAGCAAGAAAACTCACATAGGAGCGGGGCAGTTGAATGAATTTTTCCTGCCGCTTATTGAAAATTATCCGCCTCCTGCGTGGAAGGGTAAATATGTTAAAATCAAATATGTGACTCAGTTGCCTGACACCTACGTACCTACATTCATATTTTTTGCCAACCTGCCACAGTACGTCAAAGAACCGTACCGCCGTTTCCTTGAAAACAAACTACGTGAGCAGTGGAACTTTTCAGGCGTACCTGTTCAACTCTTCTTTAGAGCGAAAAATAAGTGATTAATAAATTCTTTGGGCTCAAAAACTTGAATAGGAGATAGCTCATATCCTGTTTTGTCACGCGTTACTATACAATCAGCCCCCGATGCCACAGCTGAATGCAGTTGCACCATATCTTCAAAATCACTTCCAGAACTTGAAAAAGATTTATGAATCTCATTTGACCCTATTGAGGTTACATTGCAAAAAGAGCACAGTTTTTTAAGAGAAATAATAATATCACTATTGTTATAACCATATTTACGGCATACATATATAGCGTTGATAACAGTTAATGATGAAAGGTATAGGTCTATTCTTTTTTCATATCCCATTTTGAATATCTCCGCTGCATCTTTTGCAAATGGTTCTCTTGTGCAGAGTAAGTCAATAATAATATTTGTATCTACAAAAACCTTCATCATCTGATATATTTTTCCTCAATTAAACACTCTATTCCGTTAACATTATTTGGGACTTTTCTTCCTCCACGCAGTTGTAGAGATTTTATAAATTCGTCTGATTGATTGTTATTATTCATACCAACAAGATTAATTTGGTTTTCAATGTTTTTTTGAATGCTGAATAAAACATTAATATCATTTGTTTTATTTAATAGTGTGATACAGGTTGTTCGTAATGAATCGGGGGTATTGTATGCGCACGCTTGTTCTGCGGCAACTAACATATCTGTTGGTGCTGTGAATTCAATTATTGACTCTTTAAGAGCGAACTCTATATCGGCGATGGTTGTTATTGTGAAATTGTGTTTTCCGCTCATCCACCTTGATATTTCAGATTCCCGCTTGCCAAGTAGGTTTGCCAAATCCCGATGAGTCATTCCTCTTTTTTGCAGAATTTGTTCAATTCTATCTGCTGTTTTAGCACAGATCTTGCATTCCGCACTCTTTTTTAACTGAATATCCTGCAATTCATTTACGAACGATGTATCTTTCATATCTTAACATATATGTGATGCAAAGATACAAAATATTTCTCAACTTAACAAATATGTGTTGCTATGCTATCACTTTTTGTACTCCTTGGTCATAAATAATTCTGTAAAGGTAAAAAATCCACTATATTTGCAGAATGAAAATCTGAAAATTATGATTACTGCAACAGGAATTAGGAAGAGTTTTGGAGAGATTGAGGTACTGAAAGGTATAGACCTTAGTATTGAGAAAGAGGAATTTGTTAGTATTGTAGGGGCAAGTGGTGCGGGAAAAACCACATTGCTTCAAATTTTAGGTACTTTGGACAAAGCAGACAGCGGCTCTCTGATGATTGATGGTGCTGATGTTCAGCATCTTAATTCCAATGCTTTAGCGGATTTCCGTTTAAAACACATAGGTTTTGTATTTCAATTCCACCAACTGTTGCCTGAATTTACAGCATTGGAAAATGTTACAATTCCTGCTTTGATTGCTCACAGAAAGAGCGGAGAAGCAGAAGCAAAGGCAAAGGAACTGCTTGATTATCTTGGGCTTAGCCACCGTTTAAATCACAAGCCAAATCAACTCTCCGGCGGTGAGAAACAGAGGGTTGCAGTGGCAAGAGCGCTGATAAACCAGCCAAAACTTATTTTGGCTGATGAGCCATCAGGCAGCCTTGATTCTCAAAATAAAGAGGAACTTAACAAACTTCTTCTAAGCCTTAAAAATGAGTTCAAACTTACTCTTCTTGTCGTCACCCACGATACCTCAATAGCAAGTATCAGTGACCGCACCATAACTATGAAAGATGGGGTGATTTTATGACCAAGGAATTAAAGAACCATATTACAATTTTGCTTGAAAGCGGAAACACTGAAGCCGCAATAAAGGAATTGGAGGCGTACGTGTCAACATCGGGGAACGATGATGAGGCGTACCTGTTGTTAGGCAATGCCTATAGAAAGAAAGAGAATTGGGAGGGTGCGTTGAACTCATATTCACGTGCCATTGAAATAAATCCTTCTTCTCCTGCAAAAGATGCCTACGATATGATTATTCAAATCTTAAACTTCTACGATACAGACAGATATAATGTTTAATTTTACAGAACGTACACAGTTACTGATAGGAGAAGAGGGCGTCAGCAGGCTTTCAAAGGCAAAAGTGCTTGTAGTTGGCACGGGAGGCGTTGGAGCGTATGCCGCTGAAATGATTTGCAGGGCTGGAGTAGGGCATATAACCCTTGTTGATTCTGATACTGTAAAGCCAAGTAACATAAACCGACAGTTGCCAGCACTCCACAGTACAATAGGTAAATACAAAGTTGAACTGTTAGCGGAAAGGTTCAAAGATATTAACCCCGATGCAGAGATAGTTGCAAAAAGAGAGTTCTTAGATGACTCCAATTTGGAGCAGATAATGTCCGTAGGTTTTGATTATGTTATTGATGCCATTGATTCCATTACTCCAAAAATACACCTTATTGAGTATTGCCTGAAAAATAAGGTCAAGATAATATCATCAATGGGTGCCGGTGGCAGATTAGACCCTTCAAAAGTGCAAGTTACTGACATTTCCAAGACATACCAATGCGCACTTGCCAGAACGGTTCGTGAGCGTTTGAAAAAAGATGGCATAAGTAAAGGCCTTAAAGTTGTCTTCAGTTCTGAACCCGTAAAAAAAGAGTCTGTTATAGAAGTTAAGGATGAAAAGTGCAAACGCTCAACCACAGGAACAATAAGCTATATCCCCGCTGTTTTCGGGTGCTATCTGGCATCGGAGGTTGTTATGATGTTTTAATTTTTGCTGAAACAAAACAAATAACTACCTTTGCACCATTAT
The DNA here is from genome assembly GCA_045617165.1 of Candidatus Enterocola sp. GTDB lineage: Bacteria > Bacteroidota > Bacteroidia > Bacteroidales > Paludibacteraceae > Enterocola. The sequence continues at coordinate 3,792 of JAZLIE010000079.1, forward strand.
TTAACTAAACTTATTTTACAATGAAAAAAATTATTTCCATCATTGCTACATTTACTATGCTAGTATTGTTGTTTGCAAGTTGCAATAATGACAAATCTAAAGAACCTAGTCCACAACCAGAACCTTCTAAAACATTAAAGTACATCACCTATGAAGCTGAGTTGTTCACAACTTCTGAAGTTCTTAACTATACAGATTTTGAGATAAATGCAACATCAACCAGTGGGCTTAATAAAACAGAGAAAGCAGAGGACTATTTGGAAATAACAGAAGAAAAACAGCCTGCTTTATTTAAGGATTTAAGTCGTGATATAGACACATATTTTCCTAAAGGTTACAATGGAAAATGCTTGATAGCAAAAAAAGTCTCTTTTAGCAGTACAAATGGCAATATGACAATCAAACTGATTAATAATTTCAATGAAACAGAACCTACTGAAAAAATGCAGTTTTTAGTGATTGATGTTCAAGTAACTGGTACCAAGGTATTCAGCGACGGCTCTACAGAAACTTTTGTGTCAACGACACTAAATTCAAGATTGCACGACATATTAGCAGTGGGGGTAAAGAGAGCAATCTCTACAATAACCAGTACCGCAACAGTAACATTTGACTTTTAGCAAATAGTAGAAATATTCAAAACTTTGACCTGTTTTGTTGTTATAAGTGTGGAGTTGTGTTTGTTAGCCCTGTAAGATCTGCCTTGTAGATAAGTTCTTTGCTTGTGTTGGCTTTTTGTATAAACATTATCATATATATAGGTGCATAGACAATGGCGCCTTTTACTTGTAGATTGTTGTTGCACAGTACTATGGCGTTGTTTATGTTGTACTCTTGGGTTGAAAGTACGTTGTTAAGGGCGTTGTGCCTCTCATAAAACTTGCCTGATTTTACCTCTATCGGGGTTATCTTTGCATCAGATTCCAATAAGAAATCTAATTCGCCTTGTTTTTTGCTTGTGAAATAGTATAGATTGAAGCCGTGGGCGTGTAACTCCTGTGCTACTGCATTCTCATAAATGGCTCCAAAATTTATGTTGGTCTCTCCTTGCAGAATTCTAAGTTGAATACCGCTTGCGTATTGTGAAGATAACAGCCCTACATCATTTTGGAATAACTTGAACAGATTCCGTTTTTCATTTAGTTTTAGCGGTGATACCGGGGCATCTACATTATATACGGGCAGTGCCATATCAGCATTTTTTAGCCATAGGAAATTTGATTCCGAAGCGTCAAACCTTGCACTCTCTTTAAGGCTTTTGAATATAAACCTTTTGTTTTGGGAGTTGAGTTCAGATGGAATCAGGTCAAAAATCTCATTTACTTTAAGTTGCTTGCTCTTGTTATATTGGCTTATATCGTGTTTATATAGTTTTAGAATGTCCTTTTGCTCGGTTTCCACTTGTAGCAAGTCATTTGTATCAACATATTTTTGCACTACGGCAGGCATACCTCCTATTATCAGGTATAGGTGAAATAGTTTAAGTACCTGATTGTGTATGAATTCATCAACAGGTTTCTTCTCTTTCCAACACTCCCGTAGGTTGTCAATCACTTGTGCATTTATGCCTAAGGCATACAGAAATTCCTCAAAGTCAAGCGGATACAGCGTTGCTTCTCCAATATACCCAACAGGAAGACTTCTGACATTGTTTAATTCAAGACCAAGCAGACTGCCACTTAAAGCGTATCTGAAACGTCCGTCCTGCACTAAGAATTTAATCCAGGTAAGAACATCGGGGCATTTTTGGATTTCATCAAAAAAGATGAATGTTTGGTTAGGTGTAAATGTCTTATGCTTGAATAGTTGTAGGCGGTTTATTATCTCTGTCTCATCTTTACAATAGTTCGTTAAAAATAAAAAATTAAGCGGCGTTTCTGACGCCATAGAATAAAAGCTCTTTGAAAATAGTGTTATTTAATTTAATGTTCGGTGATTTCCCGAACATTGAAATAAATCTTTCCAGCATTGCAGCGTTGTGTAGCAAGGTTTTAATGGAACCGATGGACAAGTCCATATGATTCTGCCTTGCGAACTCACGCGCCACGTTGATTGATGTCAGAGACATGTTGAAGGCGAAGCTCAAAGCCTCCTTGCTTCTTGCTTGGCAGTGAGTCAGTCCCATAAACTGCTTGGAGTCGCGGAACAGGAACTCTATCTGGAAGCGTGAGGTGTAGATGTTGATTATGTCCATAGGCATCAGGCTGAGGTCAGTGGAGAAGAACACCTTTCTGGTTTGGGTCTTCCTGCCTTCCTCAAGGCAGTCAAGTATGACAACCCTGACCATCCGTTCAAGACTCACAGACCAGACATCCGCCCAAAAGGCATCAGTGCATTTGCAGCCATCGGCTATGTGCATAGTGTTGAACACTGACATGTCAAGATTGTTGACATTGACCCTGCCGCTGAACTTTTGCGGGCGTCCTCGTTTATGGGTCTTTGGACCTGCGTACAGGTAGTTCAGCCGGACATCGTCACGGAACCTGCTAACGAGGCTGAACCCGAGCGAGATGACACCGTCTGCGAAGCTCTTCTTGGAGAAGTATGCGTCTGCGACAATGATGCGAGACAGTTCAAGAAGTGTTTTCGCGCGCTTTGCAAGTGCTCTGAGATACAAACCTATGAGGGAGTCAGGGTCTTTCATTCCGTTTGTGCACTTGGGTTTCCTGCCTCGCACCGGGTCTAAGAACGTCTGCACCGCTTCAAGGAAGACAGTATCGTTGCTGTTGCCGTCAACGAGCGCTATGCCGAGTATCTCAAGCCCACGCTTCACGGCACTTGTGCAACCTGACCAGAAGTAACCCACTCCCGGTGTCTTACTCCCGGACTTGAACAGATATGACGGGTCTATGGCTATTGCCCACATGCGTTCAACGCCGTTATGTATGAACGCTCTGTTGTACGCAATCCAGTCAAACATCTTCCTGAAGTTCTGACGGAACCTACTCTCGCAGGAGTGTCCGAACCTCGCCATCCGGGTGAAGTTCACATGTCCTTGTATCGTCAGGTAAAGTTGCATGGCTTCAATGAAGAATTTATGGAAAGATTTGTTTAACTTTGTAGTGCAATTGAGAGCATTCTCTATGATTTCTCTAACTTGGATAAGTGGCTTGATGGTCATTTGATTTTTTATTTTTGCACTACTAAATTACTGATTTTCAGGCACTTATCCAAATTTTTAGCCTACTTTTTTTCAGTTTAAATAGCACTTTTTTATATGTTTCAAATGACCGTCAGGACTTATGCCTGTTTTGATCTGTTATATATGTATTTTATTGAAAATTAAATATTTATAAAAAAATTAACGAACTATTGATCTTTAACATTGTTAAATATTTTCACCAAATCAGGTTCTTTAACAAAATTGCACTCAACAAACATTGTGTAGTGGCTTTTTGCGTATTTTGTAATGGTGTAACTTTTCCCAACTTGCCTTGCTCCTGTTAAAAGCAACGCTTTGTTTGTGGTGCTGTAAAAGTTTTCTATATGGGTGTCTATTTTTCTGATTAGCATTTTTCCAAGATATTTTAGTTAAAATATAGCATTTTTCCAATATTTGTGCAAAGATAATATTATTTTTTGTAATCTGCAAGTAATCAGGTTATTATTTTAAGTTATATGTTATAATTTGCATTTTTCTAATATAAAATATGATACTTTTCTGCATTTTTCCAACAATGTTTTTCACTACCTTTACTCGCACCTTACAGGTGCTCGTGAAGATTCCAACTGCGTTGTCACTACCTTTACTCGTCGCTTCGCTCCTCGTGAAATTAATTGTCGCTCGGCAAAAACAAAAAGCGTTCCGCTTTTTCTTAAAAAACATCTTTCCCTATTGTAAATCAGGCTTTCCAATATGGAAATCTGATTTTTTAGCAAAAAAATCCGAGATTTTTTTGGTTTTTTGCTCTCGCTTATGTAATTTTGTCCCCTCAAATTTTAATTATTAACAAAAACTAAATCATTATGAACAATTACGAAACCGTCTTCATTTTGACTCCCGTTTTGTCTGAAGCACAGATGAAGGAAGCGGTAGAGAAGTTCAAATCTGTTCTGACTAATGCCGGAGCCAAGATTGTGAACGAAGAGAACTGGGGACTAAAGAAATTAGCCTACCCAATTGAGAAAAAATCAACAGGATTCTATGAACTGTTCCAGTTTGACGCGGAACCTGAGGTTGTTGACACACTTGAAACACAATTCCGCCGTGATGAGCGCGTAATTCGTTTCCTGACAGTCAAGATGGACAAGTACGCACAGGCTTACGCTGAGAAGCGTCGTGGTAAAATAGCCTCTGGTGAGATTTATGCAAAGAAGGAGGCCGCTCCTGCAAAAGAGGCCGCTCCTGAGATAGTTGAACCAAATGATGATGCAGAATAAGGAGGACAATAATTATGGCACAGAATCAATCTGAAATTCGTTATCTGACTCCACAATCAGTGGAAACAAAGAAGAAGAAATACTGTCGTTTCAAACGTAGCGGTATCAAGTATATTGACTATAAGGACCCTGAGTTCCTTAAAAAGTTCCTTAATGAGCAGGGTAAGATATTGCCTCGCCGTCTGACAGGTACATCACTCAAGTATCAGCGTCAGGTTGCACAGGCTATCAAGCGTGCGCGTCACTTGGCATTGCTCCCATACGTAACTGATATGTTGAAATAATTAAAGGAGGACAAGACAATGAAAGTAATACTTAAAGAAGATATACACGGACTTGGCTACAAAGATGATGTAGTTACAGTTAAGGACGGTTACGGACGTAACTATCTTATCCCTCAGCAGAAGGCTGTGCTTGCTACTGAAGCCGCTCAAAAGGTTATTGCTGAGAACTTGAGACAACGTGCTCACAAACTTGCCAAGATTAAGGCCGATGCCGAGGCTCTTGCCGAGAAACTTAACGGTCTTACTATCTCTGTTGCCACAAAGGCAAGCGAGAAGGGCAAGGTATTTGGTGCGGTTACTTCAATTCAAATTGCCGAGGCTCTTGAGAAGCAGGGCATAAGCATTGACAAGCGAGTTATTGACCTCAAGAACCCAATCAAGGAACTTGGAAGTTTCAAGGTTTCTGCCAAACTTCACAAAGAGGTAAGTGCGGAGTTCACAGTTGAGGTTGCAGCCGCAGAATAATAATCATTCAAGTAATATTGCAAAAGAGAGGCTGCGGAAGTCTCTCTTTTGTTCGTTTATAGCCAATAATAGAAGCAAGTTCAGATGAAAGAGATATTAAAATACATTACTCTGTTGCTTTTGGTAGCCACGATGCTTACAGGGTGTGGTAATTTGCGTCAGAAAAAACGGAATTTACCAGACTCGGTGCCAGTTACAGCCGTTGTGGTGTCAAATGGCAGCACAGAATACTCTGCCTATACCTACTCAGGTTACCTTGCTGAGAACTACTCATCATTGTTAAGTTTCCAGACAGGCGGAAAACTTATTAAGGTATATGTAAGTGAAGGCAGTAAAGTAAAAAAAGGAGATAAACTTGCTGAAATTGACAGCACACAGTCTGTAAATGCCTTGAAAAGTGCGGAAGCCACACTTGCCCAGGCGCAAGATGGTTATGACAGACTAAAGATGGTATATGACAGTGGTTCCATCAGTGAGGTCAAATGGATTGAGATGGAGACAAAACTTGAGCAAGCCAAGTCAATGGCGAAAAGTGCACGTAAAAATCTTGAAGATTGCACCCTAAGGGCTCCTTTTAATGGCGTAATAACAAGCAGGACAATGGAGGTCGGAAGCCACGTGCTGCCGTCAAACGCATTTATCAAAATCATCAATACAGATTCAATGCTTGTTGTGGTTGATGTTCCTGAAAATGACATATCTGCCATAAATGAAGGGCAACGTGCTAGAATTCAGGTACTTGCGCTTAATAATTGTCAAATATCAGGAGAAATTGTAAGCAAAAATGTTGATGCAAACGCCGTATCACATACATATCAAGTGAAAATCGCTGTCCCAAATATAGATGGAAAACTTATGGCAGGTATGGTATGTAAGGCGAATGTTGTGACCTCAAAAGGCGGAACAAATATAATTATACCATATCAGGCGGTGCAACTTATGCCTGATGGCAGATATGTATGGTGTATAGTTGATGGCAAATCGGTTAGAAAAAAGGTTGAAACCAAAGGATTTGCAAATAACGGTGTCATAATTACGCAGGGTCTTGAAGTTGGAGATTCTGTAATAGTTGAAGGCAGACAGAAAGTTTATGAGGGAGGGTGTGTTAAGGCGAAGCCTTAACAAGTGAAAAGTTAAAAGTTAAAAATGAAAAGTTCCCTCCTAACCTCCCTAAAGGGAGGAATTATTAACTTTCAACTTTCAACTTTCAACTATTCTTTATTAACTATTAACTATTGAACGAAGTTTAATATGAGTGGTGGAAACATAATATCCAAGGCAATGCGCCAGCATAGCATAATTTTTGCTATTGTGGCTGTGCTTGTTGTGTGTGGATTCTATGGATTGCATCAGATGAACAAAGATGAGTTTCCACAATTCACAATAAGACAAGGTGTTGTTGTCGGGGTATATCCAGGAGCCACTTCGGAACAAGTGGAAAAGCAACTTACAACACCCCTTGAAAGATATTTGTTCTCATTTCAGGAAATTGACAAAACCAAAACATACTCATACTCAGAAGACGGCATAGTCTATCTCTTTGTTGAACTTTCAAAAGATGTCCACGATAAGGATGAGGTATGGTCTAAGATAAGGCACGGATTAAAGGACTTCAAAATCCAATTACCGGCGGGAGTTCTTGCTCTTGCCGTTATTGATGATTTTGGAAATACATCATCGTTGCTTATAACTTTGGAATCAGATGATAAGTCACCAAGAGAACTTGAGGAGTATGCTCATATTCTTTCAGACAGACTTTGCACAATAAAATCATTAGGAAGAACTCATATTATAGGTGCACGGCGTGAACAGATAGGGGTATATATTCAGCCGGAAAAACTTGCCCAATATGGTATAGACTCCAATACATTACTTGCAAGACTATTTACCCAAGGTTTTACAACTACTTCAGGAATTTCAACAGTAAATAACGTATCTTCTCCAATTCATTTGCAGAAGGGATTTGTAAGTGAGGAGGAGTTAGAGGGACTGGTAGTCTATTCAGACCCCCAAGGTCATATTGTAAGGCTGCAAGATATTGCCACCATAGAGAGATGTTACCCTAAGCCATCAAATTATGTTGTTAAAGATGGCAACAATACATTGCTTATTTCACTTGAGGTAAGACCTGGCAACAATATCGTGGCTTTTGGCAAGGAGGTGGATGAGGTTCTGAACAGATTCAAGGAGACTTTGCCTCCTTCAATAAGCGTAAACCGTATAACAGACCAACCAAAGGTGGTTGATGTGTCCGTTACAAGTTTTCTTACAGATTTGCTCACCTCAATAGGGATAGTCATACTTGTGATGCTGATGCTCTTCCCGTTAAAATCTGCCTTGGTGGCTGGTTCCGGCATTCCTATATGTACGGCAATAAGCCTTCTGTTAATGTATCTGTTCAAGATAGACCTTAACACAGTCACGCTTGCCGCTCTTATATTTGTGCTTGGAATGATAGTTGATAACTCAATAGTTATCATAGACGGTTATATAGACAGACTCCGCCACGGATATTCCAGATGGGATTCGGCTGTTGTAAGTGCTAATGAACTGTTTCCGCCACTCCTGCTTGCCACTATTGCCATCATAGGAATGTTTTTCCCTGTAACCCAAACACTTACAGGCCCGATGGCAGACTTCATAAAACTCTTCCCTTGGACGGTACTCTTCTCACTTGGAATATCGTTGCTATATGCAATACTTGTAGTTCCGTACCTTGAATACTATTTCATACGCAATGATTCCCGGACTAAAGAGAAATTGAGTATTATTGAGCGAGGACAGAATATCTTCTTCAATCTGCTCCAGAACGGTTATGACAAACTTTTGAAATGGTGTTTCAAGCATCCTGTTATTACCATATCAATAGGTCTTGGTGCAGTTGTGGCGGGCGTTCTGCTTTTCCTTTCATTGAATGTGCAGATGATGCCTAAGGCGGAGCGCAGTTGCTTTGCCGTTGAGGTCAGATTACCATACGGAAGTTCAATAGATGAGACAGCAATGGTTTGTGACAGTATTGAAACTCTTATTAAAACAGATGACCGCATTATGGCGGTTACAAAGTTCATAGGCAGCGGGTCTCCCAGATTCCACGCCTGCTATGCACCGTCACTGCCTCGTGCCAATTACGCTCAGTTCATAGTCAATACAAAGTCAAATGAAGCCACTGAGAGTTTCTTGAGGGAATACACTGACCGTATGTATGACTATTTTCCTAATGCTGTTGTCAGATTTAAGCAAATGGATTATCAGATGGCGGCGAATCCTATAGAGGTGCATTTTATGGGTGAGGATTTGAATGAGATTCAACAATATAGTGACAGACTTGAAACCTATATGCACGATTCTCTTTATGAGGATTTGATTTGGATTCATACATCTGCCGATGAGTCATTGCCTTGCGTAAAGGTTTCACTTAAACCTGACGAGGCGGCGAGGGTGGGGGTTACACCTGCCATACTCTCTCTCCAACTTGCAAGTTTTGAGCAGGGTCAGCCCTTGACAACACTTTGGGAAGATGACTACAGTATTCCTGTTGTACTTCACGTTGTTAAAGATGAGGATAAGCATAGCCTTACAGCGCTGGAGAATATGCTTATTCCTACTGCTACGGGTACTTGGGTTCCGCTTCGCCAGGTTGCTAATGTTGAACCTGATTATCAGCGAGCCTCAATACAACACAGACAAGGAATGCGTGCCATTACCGTATCGGCTGATTTGAAGTTTGGGAAAAGCCAGCCGGTTCCAATGAAAAAGATTCAAAAATTTGTAAAAAATAACATTGAACCTGATATGCCATCATCAGTCAATTATAAATGGGGCGGACTTACAGGTATAAATTTGGAATTGATACCAGAGATAGTATGGGGCGTGATACTTGCAATAGTGGTCATATTCGCATTCCTGCTATATGATTTCGGTAACATAGGACTTGCTCTGTTATCTTTGTCCGCTACATTGCTATGCTTGTTCGGAGCATTCCTTGGACTTAAAATGTTTGGACTTGATTTTGGCATAACATCAGTGTTGGGAGTGGTAAGCCTTATTGGAATCATTGTGCGTAACGGTATAATAATGTTTGAGTACGCTGAGGAGTTGCGTCAGAAAGAGAAAAAGAGTGCTAAGGAGGCGGCGTTCCTTGCAGGTACAAGGCGTATGAGACCCATATTCCTTACATCAGCCACCACAGCACTTGGGGTTGTACCTATGATAATAAGCCGTAGTACCCTATGGATGCCTATGGGTGTCATCATTTGTTTTGGAACAGTATTTTCATTGGTGCTTATTGTAACAGTGCTACCTGTAGCGTACTTTCTTATTTACAAGACAAAGTCGTGTAAGTAGGAAAGAAAAAAGAAGAGTTCCTCCCCTGGAGGGGAGGTTAGGAGGGGACCTTTCTTATTTCTTATTTCTTATTTAAAAGAAAGTTTATGTTCATAAAAAAATACATATTACTACTATTGTCCATCGCCTTGCCATTGGTGGTTTTGGGTCAGGAGTTGTCATTGGACTCTTGCCTCAAGCTTGCCTTAGTTAATAATGCAGACATAAGGAACGCAGACCTTGCCATAAAAGAGGCGGAGCAGACCAAAAAGGCTGTTGTGACTAAATATTTTCCTGCAATAAGCGCGTCGGCTCAGGCTTTTCATTCTGACAAGCCTTACATTGAATTGGGTATTTCTGACATTAAGAGCAATGTGGTCAGGGATGTCTTACAGGTAATATATGATAATATAGGGGAGTTGTTGGGCATTGAGGATCACGTTAGTTTTCTAAGGAAAGGTGTCGTGGCTGGCGTTGTAGCAGTGCAGCCTATATATGCCGGTGGCAGAATAGTCACAGGAAACAAACTTGCAAACCTAGGCATTGAGGCTTCAACATATCAAAGGCAGATAGCGGAGAGAGATTTGTTGCTTAGCACAGAGGAACTCTATTGGCAGGTTAAGATGCTTGAGGAGAAGCTGAAAACGGTCAGGACAGTGCTTGATTTGCTTAATAATCTTGAAAAAGATGTGAGAGTGGCATTGCAGGCTGGTCTTGTAACCCCCAATGACGGACTCAAAGTCAAACTCAAGATAAATGAGATGAACTCAAATGTCATTAAACTTGAGAATGGCATAAAACTGTCAAAACGTGCGCTGTGTCAGCAGATAGGTATTGAATACTCTGATGATATACTCCTTACTGACAGTGTGGCTGAAATTAAATCACCGTGGGAGTATATGGTGGAGAACAGTGTGGCGGTACAAGGTAGGTCAGAGTACAAGTTATTGGAACTCAATGTTAAGGCAAACCGCTTACAGAAGCGTATGATAATTGGTGAGACATTGCCTCAGATAGGATTAGGCGGTGCCTACACATATAATAACCTGATGGAAAAGAACAGAACCAATCTTACAGGTTTCGCCACTATCCAGGTGCCGCTGACCGCTTGGTGGGAGAACGCTCACAATATAAAGAAACAGAACTACAAGATAGAGGAGGCTGAGAATATGCAGTCAGATATAGCCGCTAAACTTGAACTTCAGACGCAGAAGATTTGGGATGAGCTTGATGCCGCATATCGTAGTTATATGCTAGCGGAACAAGCGGTTGAGGACGCTCAGTCCAATATGCGTATGAGCAGTCAGTATTACAACGCCGGTTTAATACCACTGTCAGATTTGCTTGAGGCTCAGACACTCTATAGAAACGCTTTGGATACTCGCATTGAGCAAAGTATGGCGTATATTATATGTCTAAGACACTATAAACAGATAACAGGGCACTAATTTTTAAATTTATTTGGTGGTTTGAAATATTAATACTATCTTCGCAGACGATTTGAGGGGAACGCAAGTTCCTCTCTTTTTGTTTTCTTTTTTTATGATAGATAAAACGGTAATTGAAGGCATAGTGGCAGATAGTTTGCAGGGAACTGACGGTTTCCTTGTGGACGTTTCCGTGTCAAATGATAATGATATAGTAGTTGAGATAGATTCTGACAGCGGGGTTGATATAGATACTTGTGTAGCCATAAATAATGCCATTGATGCGGCTCTTGACCGTGATGTTGAGGATTTCAGCCTTCAGGTGGGGTCATCGGGGCTCACCTCTCCGTTCAAGGTTCTCAGACAGTATCAAAAGAATATTGGTAATGAGGTTGAAGTTCTGAGCGGAGGAAAGAAGTTTATAGGTGTGCTTGAAAGTGCGGGTGAAGATGAGTTCTCAATAGTGGCCCAAGTAAAGGAGAAGGGAATGAAAAAGCCTGAACCTAAGCAATTTGTGTTCAAATACTCAGATGTTAAATATACGAAATATAATTTAAAATTTAATTAATAAAATGGCAAAAGAGACAGAAATAACTCCAAATTTAACAGAGTTATTAAAAGAGTTTACAGAAGAGAAAGGCATAGACCAATCAACGCTTATCAGTGTTCTTGAGGATTCATTCCGTAGTGTAATAGCCAAGATGTTTGGTACCGATGAGAATTTCACGGTTGTTGTCAACCCTAAACAGGGAGACCTTGAAATCTGGCGTGACCGTATAGTGGTTGAAGATGGTGCGGTAGAGAATGAACAGACACAAGTTTCAATATCAGAGGCAAGGAAAGTTGACCCTGAGTGTGAGGTTGGTGAAGATGTTACAGATGCGGTTGAGTTTATGTCATTCGGCCGTCGTGCCATTCTGAATTTGCGTCAGACGCTTGCTTCAAAAATCCTTGACCTTCAGAAAGGTGCTGTGTATGATAAATATAAAGATATGGTGGGGGAGATTGTAACAGCGGAGGTTTATCAGATATGGAAAAAGGAGATGCTTCTTCTTGATGGTGACCACAATGAGATTCTACTTCCTAAGACAGAGCAGATACCATCAGACTTCTATCACAAGGGAGACTCTGTAATGGCGGTTGTATCAAGTGTTGATAATAAGAACAATAATTTGAAGATTACCGTATCACGTACATCAGATATATTCCTTCAGCGTCTGTTTGAGAAGGAGATTCCGGAGGTTGCTGACGGTCTTATAACAATAAAGAAGATAGCACGCATACCCGGCTCACACGCTAAGGTTGCGGTTGAGTCTCTTGATGACAGGATTGACCCGGTAGGCTCTTGTGTGGGCGTGAAGGGTTCCCGCATACACAATATTGTTCGTGAACTTAGAAATGAGAATATAGATATAATCAACTATACATCAAATATTGAACTTCTCATTGCAAGGTCTTTGAGTCCTGCAAAGATTGTATCTCTGAAGATTGATGAGGAGAATAAGCGTGCTGAAGTATATTTGCAACCTGACAATGTATCACTTGCAATTGGTAAGGGTGGTTCAAATATAAAACTTGCATGCAAACTTACGGGGTACACCATTGAGGTGTTCCGTTATATTGATGGTGACTCAATGGAGGAGGATGACATCTATTTGGATGAATTCTCTGATGAGATTGAGCAATGGGTTCTTGACACATTCAAGGAGTTGGGTTATGATACCGCCCGTCGTGTTCTTGCTGTGTCTCGTGAAGACCTTATCAAGCAGACCGACCTTGAAGAAGAGACTATTGATAATGTAATCGCCGTTCTGAAGGCTGAATTTGAAGAGTAGCTAACGGCGAAGCCGTAATTTGAAAAATTAATTTGTATATGGCTGGAATAAAATTAAGTAAAGTAACAAAAGATTTTAACATCGGTCTGCCTACCATAGTGGAATATCTGCATTCCATGAACCAGAATGATGTGAAAGAGGATATCAATTCCCGTATCACTGAGGAGCAATATGAACTTTTGCGTCGGAAGTTCAGCCCCGATAAGGATCAAAAGAAAGAGTCTGATATGTTCACTATGCTCCATAAGGAGAAAGCAAAGAGTGTGACGGTTGCATCCATTCCTACACCTGAAAGGGAAGAGGAGGAACCCGTCAAACTCGACACGGAAAAAGAGATGTTTAAATTCAAGACTCTTGGAAAGATTGATTTAGATTCAATTGGCAAGAAGAAAAATGAGATAAAACCTAAGGAAGAGGAGAAACCGGAGCCTGTAAAGGAAGATGTGGTTGAAGAGCCTGAGGTTGAGGTCGTTGTGGAGGAGCAAGAAGCTGTTCCTGAACCAGAGGAGTCTGTTGTAGAACAGGAGAAAGAGGATGAACCTGAACTAGTTGCTGAACCAGTTGAGACAGCGGAGACAGAGTCTCAAGAAGATAACCTTATAAAAGTTGACGCTCCTTCAATTAACGCACCAAAGGTTTTAGGTAAGATTGATTTGTCAAGCCTTAACCAACAGACACGTCCTAAGAAGAAGACAAAAGAGGAGAAACGCAAGGAGCGTGAGAGTAAGTATCCTCCAAAGCAGCAACAGCAACAGGCGAAAGCAGAGGAGAAAGGGCAGTCAGAGGAGAAACGTAAGCGTAACCGTATTAGGAAGAATAGTGTGGATCTCTCTAAATCGTATGATGATGAGGGAATGGTTCATACAGGAGGTAAGAAAGGCAAGAAAGAGAGGTATCAGTCTCACGAACAGATGAGTGATGAGGATTTGCAGAAGAATGTAAAGGAGACCTTGTCAAGACTCTCATCAAAGCAAAAGAACAAATCTGTTAAGTACAGAAAAGACAAACGTGAGGCAGCGCATCAGCGTATGGAGGCTGAGGCTGAACAGGAACGTCTTGAGAATCAGACAATCAAGATTACTGAGTTCGTGACTGTAAATGATATTGCCACAATGATGAACGTACCTGTGACACAAGTCATAGGCACTTGTATGAATCTTGGATTGTTTGTCTCTATAAACCAGAGACTTGATGCTGAGACTATCAATATAGTTGCTGATGAGTTCGGGTTCAAGACCGAATATATAAGTGCCGAGGTTCAGGAGAGCATTCACGAACAGGAGGACAGAGAGGAGGATTTACTGCCTCGAGCTCCTATAGTAACTGTTATGGGTCACGTAGACCACGGTAAGACATCATTGCTTGACTATATTCGTAAGGCGAATGTTATTGCTGGTGAGGCTGGTGGTATAACACAGCACATTGGTGCATATAATGTCAAACTTGAGAGTGGTCAGCATATAACGTTCCTTGATACTCCTGGTCACGAGGCGTTTACCGCAATGCGTGCCCGTGGAGCAAAGGTTACTGATATAGCTATAATTATTGTCGCTGCTGATGATGCCATAATGCCACAGACCATTGAGGCTATAAATCACGCATCGGCGGCAGGAGTTCCAATTGTCTTTGCAATCAACAAGGTTGATAAACCAACGGCTAACCCCGATAAAATTAAGGAAGGACTTGCCAATATGAACTATCTGGTTGAGGAGTGGGGAGGTAAATATCAGTCACAGGATATTTCAGCAAAGCAAGGGACCGGTGTCAAGGAACTTCTTGAAAAGGTGCTTCTTGAGGCAGAGATGCTCGATCTCAAGGCAAATCCTAACAAACCAGCGGTTGGTTCTATAATAGAGTCATCACTTGACAAGGGAAGAGGCTATCTTGCCACAGTTCTTATAGAGGGTGGTACACTTCACGTTGGTGATGTTGTAGTTGCAGGAACAAGTTATGGTAAGGTTAAGGCAATGTTTAATGAGCGTAATCAACGCATTAAAGAGGTTAAACCTGGTGAGCCGGCGTCAATACTCGGCTTGAATGGAGCACCGCAGGCTGGTGACCGCTTGAATGTTATGGAGAGTGACCAGGAGGCACGTGAGGTTGCCAACAAACGTGAGCAACTCAAGCGTGAGCAGAGTCAGCGTACAAGCACTCACGTCACACTTGCCGAACTTGGTCGCCGTATAGCACTTGGTAACTTCCAGGAACTTAACATTGTTGTCAAAGGTGATGTTGACGGCTCAGTAGAGGCATTGTCAGACTCATTCATCAAACTTTCAACACCAGAGATTCAGGTTAATGTCATACATAAGGCGGTAGGTCAGATTTCAGAGTCTGATATTCTTCTTGCCGCAGCTTCAAACGCTATTGTGGTTGGTTTCCAGGTACGTCCAAGTCTTGACGCAAGACGTCTGGCAGAGAAAGAGGAGGTTGATATTCGTCTATACTCAATCATCTACGATGCCATTGAGGAGGTCAAATCAGCAATGGAAGGTATGCTCTCTCCTGAAATCAAAGAAGAGGTTACAGCCACACTTGAGATTATGCAGGTGTTCAAAATCTCAAAGGTCGGCTCTGTGGCAGGTTGCTTGGTTCGTGACGGTAAGGTTAAACGCACAAACAAGGTACGCTTGATTCGTGACGGTATTGTCATTCACACAGGCGAACTTGGCTCACTTAAGCGTATGAAAGATGATGTCAAAGAGGTTACCGCCGGTTTTGAGTGCGGTCTTAACATAGCCAACTACAATGATATTCAGACTGGTGATATAATTGAGACATACGAAGAGATTGAAGTTAAGAAAAAATTATAGGTAGGTTCTATTTATTAGTCCGAGGCTGGTTTGAGATTTGTTTTTAGGAGATTACTTGTATGAATGAGGGAGCGTAGTGTGTACTACGTAACCGAATGAATATAAGTAAGATACAAAAACAAAGCCAAAACAGACCGGAACAATGAACAGGACACACCTTTAAAATAAAAACTGTAAAAATACTAATAAATAGAACCTACCTATAGTGGATTACATTCTTGATATAATTCTTGTTATTCCTCTTGCTTGGGGATTGGTGAGAGGAATGTATAAAGGCTTTCTGATGTCTGTAGGCTCATTGTTGGGCTTGATAATAGGAATATATGTGGCTAACGCCTATTCGGGGCAGTTGACGGAATATGTATTGCAACAGTTTGTACTCTCTCTGGGTGTGGCTCACGCAATATCATTCTTTGTTATATTCGCAGGGGTGGCGCTCATCTGTTTTTTTGTATCCAAGTTACTTGACAAGTTCTTCAAATTGGTTATGCTCTCATGGTTGAACAGGTTGTTAGGTGCCATATTCGGAGTTTTAAAATGCGCTCTTATTGTCAGCGTTATTCTCAATCTTGTTATAATGGTTGACAGATATGTCTCATTCATTCCAGAGCAGGCAAAAAGTGAAGCAGTTTTGTATGAGCCGTTACAAAAGATGGTCCCTACAATTCTGCCATACGTTAAATTTTATGTGACAGGCGATGGAGATGAGTAACAATGATGATGAACTTTCAAAACTGACATCGGGTGATTATAAGTATGGTTTCACCACCGATGTAGCCACTGATATTGTTCGCAGTGGTCTCAGTGAGGATATTATCCGTCTCATCTCCCAGAAGAAAGAAGAGCCGGAGTGGCTGCTTGAGTTCAGACTCAAGGCATATCATCATTGGCTCACGCTGAAGATGCCTAAATGGGCTCATCTGCGTATCCCCGATATAGATTTCCAGGCTATTTCATATTATGCCGCACCTGTCAAAAAACAGGTGAATAGTTTTGAAGAGGTTGACCCTGAAATACTTAATACCTTCAATAAGTTAGGTATTCCGCTTGAGGAGCAGAAACGGCTCTCAGGAATGGCTGTTGATGCCGTAATGGATAGCACCTCTGTTAAAACCACCTACAAGGAGGATTTGGCAAAATTGGGTATAATATTCTGTTCCATAAGTGAGGCTGTACGGGAATACCCTGATTTGGTGCGCAAGTATCTTGGTTCAGTGGTTCCATATACAGATAATTTTTTTGCCGCTCTTAATTGTGCCGTATTTACTGACGGCTCATTCGCATATATACCTAAAGGTGTGCGTTGTCCTGTAGAACTTTCCACATATTTTAGAATAAACGCCTCTAATACAGGTCAGTTTGAGCGTACACTCATAGTTGCTGATGATGATGCGTATGTCTCATATCTTGAAGGTTGTACCGCTCCTATGCGTGATGAGAATCAGCTGCACGCCGCCATTGTTGAGATAGTGGCTAATGAGCGTGCCGAGGTCAAGTACTCTACAGTGCAGAATTGGTATCCTGGCGATAAAGAGGGCAAGGGCGGAATCTTTAATTTTGTTACAAAACGAGCGATGTGTGCAGGGGAGAGTTCAAAAGTATTTTGGACACAGGTTGAGACAGGCTCAGCACTTACTTGGAAATATCCCTCTTGCGTTCTTAAAGGGGATAACTCAATAGGAGAGTTCTATTCAGTTGCTGTTACTAATAACTATCAGATGGCAGATACAGGTACCAAGATGATACATATAGGACGCAATACAAAAAGCCGCATAGTCTCAAAGGGAATATCGGCAGGGCATAGTGAGAACTCGTATCGTGGTATTGTAAGAATGACATCAGGGGCTGAGAACGGGCGTAATTTCTCACAATGTGACAGTTTGCTTTTAGGGGATAAATGTGGTGCCCATACATTCCCCACGATAGATGTACACAATAATACAGCCATTGTGGAGCACGAGGCAAGCACATCTAAGATAAATGAAGACCAACTATTCTATTGCAATCAGCGTGGAATTTCCACCGAAGATGCTGTAGGGCTTATAGTTAATGGTTTTGCAAAAGAGGTGTTCAACAAACTCCCTATGGAGTTTGCCGTGGAGGCGCAAAAACTTTTGAGCATTTCTATAGATAATGCTATTGGGTAATTATTACGGATATTTGAATATGGTGCTATTTGTAAGAAAAGTTTTTGCCCCTTTCCTTTTTGATTGGGATACATTCCCAAACCTTTGCGTACTTCGCACGGCACACTGAAGTGTGCTGTCGCTGACGCTCCGGAATCAGTGGACAGAGGGGTAACCCTCACGTCATTTCGAGCGGAACGTAGTGCAGCGAGAAATCTTTACTTAATATATGAAGTAAAAATGATAATAATATGTTAAAAATTGAGAATTTACATGCCTCTGTGGGAGGAAAGGAGATTTTAAGGGGAATAAACCTTGAAATCAAGGCTGGTGAGGTACACGCCATAATGGGACCTAACGGCTCAGGAAAAAGTACATTGTCAGCAGTGCTTGCAGGGCATCCTGCCTATACTGTAACAGAGGGTAGTGTAACTTTCTGCGGTAAGGATTTGCTTGCAATGCCGCCTGAGGTGCGTTCACGTGAGGGGTTGTTCCTTAGTTTCCAATACCCAGTGGAGATACCGGGTGTAAGTATGGTGAACTTTATGCGTGCCGCTGTAAATGAGCACCGTAAGCATAAGAACCTGCCACCGCTAAGTGCCACAGATTTTCTGAAACTTATGCGCGAGAAAAAGGAGGTAGTGGAACTTGATAACCGCCTTGCAAATCGCTCTGTAAATGAGGGCTTTTCAGGAGGTGAGAAGAAACGCAATGAGATTTTCCAGATGGCAATGCTTGAGCCTAAACTCTCCATTCTTGATGAGACAGACTCAGGTCTTGACATTGATGCCCTTAGAATAGTGGCATCGGGCGTTAATAAATTAAAATCACCCGATACGGCAAGCATAGTCATTACTCACTATCAGAGGCTTTTAGACTATATAGTCCCTGATGTGGTGCATATACTCTATAAAGGGCAGATAGTTAAGACAGCAGGTAAGGAACTTGCATTGTTACTTGAGGAAAAAGGGTATGATTGGATAAAGGAATAATGTATATTTCACCCGTCATTACCTAACGGTCTGTAAACAGTCTGAGCGTCTTCACCCGTTATTCTGAGCACGAAGTGCGAAGGATCTCACGATATTAATACAAAAAATCATAAAAAACTAATAAATAGACCCCACTTTTATAAAAATGCAATTTGTTAAAAATCAGTGTTTTACCATCTCCTTTATATAGAAAAAATATGGTCAAAATCCTTTGAAATATGGATGGAAACAATTAACTTTGCGGCGCGATGATTCTAACAATTAAAAAGTTAAGCAAAATGAAAAGATTTATTTATTTGGTTGCCACGCTGTTGGTAATGGTGGGAGCCGTATCGTGCAAGGATAATTCAAGTGTGAGAGAACCGGAAGACATGCAATCAACCGGCGAAATGCGTTCTGCAACAATAACTGATGAGGGACGCCCTGCCTGTCAGAGTGCGTTGGACGATGACAGCAACTGGGTGGAGATAGGCGGACGGTACTGGTTGAAGGAAAACACCAAGTGCGTAGAGTATGACACAGAGTCTGAGGCATACAATGCTGATTGGCTTGCAGCACCGAACACAATACCTACATCAGAGAGTAGAGCATATACCCCATATTACACTGCCATTCCTGTTTCCCAAAAACCTTCCTATATGAGTGAAGAGCAATTTAGCAAGTTGGGCATGCTGTACAACTGGGCTGCGGCGGTAGGAGTAGAAGGCAGTGACACACAGATGACGGTGTTCACCGGCAATCGTCAGGGCATCTGCCCCAACGGCTCACACATCCCATCAGTAGGGGAGTGGATTGACCTTGCAGACGCTTTGAGAGGCAACACTGTTGCTGGTAAAAAGTTAAAATCCGTCTCCGGCTGGAACGGGAAAAGCAATGGTACAGACGAGTATGGTTTTGCGGCTCTGCCGGCTGGCGGTGCGGATGGATGTGAAGTGGCCGCTGTTGGTGACGTCACCGTTTTCTGGACTGCCACTCTGAGTGAAAGCAATGGTATCTACAGTGCTTATAGTTGCGGACTCATTGCCGACGGCTATGAGTCCTTGCACATCGCCCCCGGCGAAGATTCTTACGGTCAATCAGTGCGTTGCATAAGGGATTATTCTGAAGAGTTGAATACACCAGCGGCACGTCCGGCATGTCAGAGAGCGTTGGATGATGATAGAAACTGGGTGAAGATAGGCAGTCAGTACTGGCTTAAGGAAAACACCAAGTGCATAGAGTATGACACAGAGTCTGAAGCGTACAACGCCACTTGGCTCACAAACAACGCCATACCTACATCAAGCAGCGCTGTAGATACCCCATACTACACCGCAAGTGCCACAGATAGCTACGGGTACTACTACAACTGGGCTGCGGCGGTAGGTGTTGAAACCGAACAGACATACGGAACAGAGCCGTTCAGTGACGATCGTCAGGGCATCTGCCCCAACGGCTCACATATCCCTACCACGGATGAGTGGGACGCTCTTAAAACATTCATAGAGACAACAGACGGGAAAGGTGAAGATACGGCTGGCAAACACCTTAAGAGTACCTCTGGTTGGTTTTCTTCTTGGTATATTAATGGCAACGGAAAAGACACATATGGTTTTGCGGCTTTGCCGGCAGGCTACGCACATGGAAGTAGCGTGAGCCTTGTTGGCAGCGGTACCGGTTTCTGGGCGGCTACTCCTCGTGAGAGCTGTAGTAACTACGCTTACTACAGGGACCTCAGTTACGGCAATGACAGCTTGTACGTGAGCTACCTCAATAAGAACTACGGGCAG
>JAZLIE010000080.1:0-2704 GCA_045617165.1 Candidatus Enterocola sp.
TTCGATCCGACTTGTAGTGTCAATGACATTTTCTTGGACATACCCCGCAGATATCTTAGATTGTACCAAATAATATGTAACAACGGTGGTTGTGAGATCAGAGTCAAAGCAAACTTTGTTGCCCGTAAGTTTCTCCCACTGAAGCATCTTATCAATGCCATAGCCTGCGTTCTCACTAAGTTTGGCATATCTGAATAATCTAATGATACCAGGATTTCTTGGATTTGATTGAATCCTATCTTTAAGATGTTCAATATCCACCATTAGACGTCCTGGATTTTGGAATTCAATGCGGTTTGTAAACACCCTGATTGTTGGATGCATCGGACTGAAATAATCAGAGTGTGCACACATATTGATGAGCCCTTCTCTAAGCGAGTACAGTTCGGAGTCATCCTCAGTTGCCGCCATTGTGTCTGTTGCAACAAATGGGTTATTTGTGTACAGTCTCAGTCTTTGAACAATGGCTTTGTATGACTCCCAGATGTTATCCTGCTCTTGCATACGAAATGTGTAACGTGTAGTTGCATTGGCGTATGTGGTGCCCGGAATCTCTAAGTAGTCAATCCAGAAGTTATTAGTATGCAACATTACGGCATCGCGACTGCCAAGCATAAGCAGGCCAGAATATGTCAACTCTCCACCTTTAGTAATGCCTGTCTTCTCGCAGAACTGCTCATCCGTCAAATCCTTGAAGTTTGAATTTGTATTTTCAAAGTTCACATGATTACGAAATGATTCGAGTGACATAGCATTGAGATTGGCAATTGAAGTTCCTTTTACAATCTCTTCTGACTTGCACCCAAACATCTGATCACGATACATAGCGGAAATCTCTGCATCGGTCGCCCTGCGGTCTCCTGAGCCAGAGCGGATGAATGTGTTTACAATACTTGTGTAGAAAATAGGTTTGTGTGGTGATGACTCTATATGGAAAGCCAGCACAAGTTTGCCGTCAATGTTATATTTTTTAGATGTCGGGAACAGTGGATAATTCATTTTATGCCCGCCACGCAAAACATTCAAAAAATTGCTTTCAATCTTCTCTCCGTTATTTATTCCCTGCACTTCAAATTTAGAGCCGTTTTGTTTAACCCCAAGCACAATCCAACCGCCTGCTGTATTGCTGAAGGCACTAACAGTGTCCCAAATATTTTGTGGTAAATCATTCTCTGCTGCCTTTGCTTCAAAGTCGTCCCATTCTATATCCTGCAATCTTGCAAGCAACTCTTCTTTAGTCATACCATTCAATTTTTAATTTTCCAAATTTACATAAAGTTATTGTTGCAAGCAAGGATGTATCTAAAAAACTTTTTGTTACTTTTGCGGTCTTAAATGAACCGCAACATCATAACGTAGAAAGGCAGCCTCCAATAATCTCCCACGCCACAAATGAGGAATGCGGTATACAATGCACCCCTTTACCTACAAATTTAACATTTCTGTGTAGGTCTGCTATCTCCTCAGCTTCCTTTTCATCTTTTACGCAAACAAATATAGAAGGCTTGCGGAATCCCCTGGCTTTTTTTCTAATTCTCCACGCCTCAAAACTAGACAACCACCATTTTCTCATATTCTTATCTACAGTCAAATGCTCTTTTCCACCTCCGAAACTGAAAAAACCTTTTGTGCATACTGGTGCCCCGTCAATGTAAACATAATCTATGTTTTTATGAGATATTACAATATTGGTATTTTTAGAATACATAACAGAAAAAACTAATGTGTAAATATTAAAAAATTAGAATATTTATTATGGATATGACCCTCAGAATACCTGTCTCCATTTGCATCATACCAACACGCATAATCCCAACCTCCCATATCCATATATAACGCACATTGGACTTTATATGCCAACAGGCACTTTATAAACCAACCAAGCGTCACTACTGATTTACTCTCAATAACGCACAATCTTCCATTGGCATCCTTACACAACGCCCTGAATTTATGCCTATTGTCATTTGGTCTTGTATGAGGAACCTCTTTCCCTTCAAATATTAACATTTCCTGCACAAAGCCACAACTCACATTATCAGACTTTAATTCATCATAAAAACAATAGACTTTGTCTTTCCACTGTTTATTATAATAAAAATCAAAACCATCATTTCCATACACAAAACAACCGCTATATCTTTTCCCTGACATACGTTTAACAAAACTTCCATATGATTTATAACTGCCACACACATCATTACGTTTACCTGTAAATGCCGCAGGTGCCGCATATATCACATCAGAAGGAATATTATTTGGATGTACAGAATCAACCCATAAATCAATCTTGTTATAATCAGGATAGAACACACATAAATTAACAGTACTATCAACCGTTGTGTAATGATATTCTGACACTACCGCAGGTCTTGTACAAGACATCAGAAAAAGAGCTGTCACAATAGTAAGCATAACATTCTTTAACATAAAATCAAAAATTTTTAAATTACAATATTGGTATTTTTAGAATACATAACAGAATCAGTTTTATTACTTATGATAAAAAAGTTGAATTGTAATCTACTGACATTCCTTAATCAAACAGCCACGCAACAAAAGTAAAGCACTACTATTCCCGCCTTATGAAATAATACTTAACACCAAACAATACAGCACAAACTATATCAAGAACCACCCAAATTGCTTTTGCATGAAGATATATGGGAATTATTGGATTAAACAATATAGCAACACCAATCCA
>JAZLIE010000081.1:0-14313 GCA_045617165.1 Candidatus Enterocola sp.
CCGGCCAATTTGGCTTCGCTTTCCTTTTGCTGTCAAGGTCAAGACAAGTGGCTTCGCCAACCTTGACCGCAATAACGCTTCGCCGTTACATCGCCTACATAATCTTCAAACTTTTTGTTGCACTTCTTATTTGAATTTATACTTTTTTTTGTAGGCAATGGTGATGCGGTGATACGGTGAGGCGAAGCCTCACATATTAATTGTTAATTGTTAATTACTAATTACTAATTGCTAATTATTTACTACGCCTCCTTAATATCTTTAACCATAAGTTGTATGGATTTGTTGCCGTTAAAGTTGTTCTCCTCAATGGTGTAGCAAATACTTATAGGTTTGAGGTCTTTAATGTGGTCATTGAACTTCTCTCCCATACCAAAGGCTATTCCGTTCATAACATTCTCACTATCAGGCTCAGTAAGTTCAAGTTTGAGATGCTCCAACTCCTTGCCCACAAGACGGCTGGTTCCAAAATCAACCACATTGTGAGTTACAAACACAGGTTTAAGGTTGTCAGGACCGAACGGGGCGAACTTCTGCAATATGTTGAAGAACTTAGGTGTTATCTCAGAGAAATGTATTGTAGCGTCAACATCAATTTGCGGGATTTTCTGCTCCTCTGTTATGTTTGCTGAGACGTATTCATCAAAACGGCGCTGGAACTCAGGCACATTCTCCTCTTTGAGGGTAAGTCCCGCCGCATAGATGTGACCACCGAAATTCTCAAGCAAGTCACGGCAGGAGTCTATGGCTTTGTATATGTCAAAACCGCTTATTGAGCGTGCCGACCCTGTGGCGTATCCGTTTGAGAGTGTGAGGACTACTGAGGGGCGGTAGAACCTCTCACTGAGGCGTGACGCCACTATGCCTATCACACCCTTGCTCCATTTAGGGTTATAGACAACTAGTGAGTTCTTGTTAGCAAACTCCTCATCACTCACAATGCTCTCAAGAGCGTCCTCTGTTGTCTTTTTGTCAAGATTTTTGCGTTCCTGGTTATAACTGTCTATCTGACTGCTGCGCTCCTTTGCAAACTTAAGGTCTTTTGTTATAAGAAGTTCAACCGCCTCGCCGGCAGAGTGCATACGTCCTGAGGCGTTGATTCTCGGACCAATCTTAAATACAATCTCACTTACAGTAACCTCTTTGTCCCTGAGACCGCATACATCAATTATTCCTTTCAACCCAATGCAGGGGTTTTGATTCAACTGCTTGAGTCCGAATAACATAAGCACTCTGTTCTCTCCTGTTATAGGTACTATGTCAGAGGCTATGCTTACGGCAAGCAGGTCCATAAGGTTGAGCAATCTCTCAAATGGTATGTGATTGCTTATGGCAAATGCCTGCATAAGTTTGAATCCGACTCCGCAACCAGAGAGGTGTGCGTACGGGTATGTGGAATCAACACGTTTAGGGTCAAGTACGGCAACCGCCGCCGGAAGTATGTCATCGGGGTTATGATGGTCACAGATGATTATGTCAACATTACGCTGTGTGGCATACTTCACCTTCTCAACCGCCTTTATACCGCAGTCAAGCACAATTATAAGTGAGAATCCGTTTTCTGAGGCGTAGTCAATGCCTTTGTATGATATGCCGTAACCCTCATCGTAGCGGTCAGGAATATAAAAGTCAATGTTTGAGGTGAACTGCTGAAGAAACTTATAGACTAGTGTGACAGCGGTGGTGCCGTCAACATCGTAGTCTCCATATACAAGAATCTTCTCCTTCTTGCCTAACGCACGGTTTATACGCTCCACGGCTTTGTCCATATCATTCATAAGGAACGGGTCGTGAATATGCTCAAGTTGCGGGTGGAAGAAGCGGCGCGCCTCATCCATTGTCTTGATTCCACGCTGTACAAGCAGGCGGCACAGAGTGGGGCTTATCTTCAACTGTTCCACCAAAGCCTTTTGACACTCTTCATCCTCTTCAGAGAGGTTGTTTATTATCCATCTGTTTTCCATAATTCAAATTCATTTACTCTGCTCTCGCTACTCCAAAATTTCTCCTTTTATTGTATCTTTGCAAAGATAATGTAAAATACGCAAATTATGGAATCTGATGATAAAATATTAGTGGAAGAGGTGAAAAAGGCGGTGAAAGTTATGAAGGAGGGCGGCATAATCCTTTACCCTACAGATACTGTATGGGGCATAGGCTGTGACGCTACAAACGCCGCCGCCGTAGCAAAAATCTACGCTCTCAAACGCCGTGAGGACAGCAAATCAATGCTCTGTCTTGTGGATTCAATGGCTCGTGTGGCACAATATGTGACTGAGATACCGGAGATTGCCTATGACCTTACAGAACTTGCTGACAAACCCATTACCGTTATTTACCCCGATGCCAAAGGCATAGCACAAAACCTTATAGCGGAGGACGGCAGTCTGGGAATGCGTATAACCTCTGAGAAATTCTCAAAATACCTGTGCGGGGCGCTTGGCAAGCCTGTGGTATCCACCTCCGCAAATATCAGTGGAGAGCCTGCCGCCGCCTGTTTTCCTGAAATCTCAGAGGAGATAAAGGTAGGAGTTGACCACATAGTTGATTTCCGTCGCTTTGATAGAGAAAAAAAAGAGCCTTCTTCAATTATTAAGTTGGAAAAAAATGGTACATTTGTGCTTTTAAGGAAATAGGCTTGTTTTGAAAGGGAAGAAACAATTATATAAGTACCTCTTTTTTGACGCCCTGACGTCACTTGTGGCTTGGGCTCTGCTTAACGGAATAAGAATGACGGAGTTTACTAACGCATCGTTCCGTTATGAGTTCCTTATTCCTGAATATAACGCAAGAATCGTATATCCGCTGATTCCCATATTCTGGCTCTCCCTCTATTGGCTCTCAGGATACTATAATGACGTATGCTTCAAGTCAAGGTTATCAGAACTTGTCTCCACTCTTCTGACAACCATAACAGGCTCTGTCATATTGTTCTTTGCCATCATAATAGATGACCCTGTGAGTGATTACAGCGTCTATTGGTCCTCACTTCTGACGCTTATGGGACTCCAGTTTGTGTTGACTTATGTCGCCAGGATAATAATAACAACAGGCACAAGTGGGAAAATTAAAAGCGGAAAGTTGGGTTTCAATACGCTTGTTTTAGGTGTCGGGGAGAGAGCCGCCAAACTCTATGCTGATTTGCAGGCTATGCCCAAATCCTCCGGCTTCATCATTAGAGGTTTTGTAAATATGACCCCATCCTCAATTGTGGCTGTTCCTGAGCAGATGGTGGTTGGCAAACGCACTGATATAAAGCGTCTGATTGATGAACTTAATATACAGGAGGTTATCATAGCCACTGAGAACACTACTGAGTCAGAGATATACTCAATTATGGGAATTGTAGGCAATACCGGTGTCAAAATCAAGTTCATTCCCTCAAAATATCAGTTGATTACAGGTTGTGTCAGGTTAGACACCATATATGGTGTGCCTATGATTGATATGTCGGCTGTCAAGATGAGCGCCTTTGAAATAAACTTCAAGCGGCTTACAGATGTTTTTGTCTCCATCTTGGCGATGATTATATTCTCTCCGCTCTACTGTGTGCTTGCTCTTTGCATAGGCAGACACCCCATACACAGCCAGGAACGCATAGGACTTCACGGCAAACCTTTCAAAATGTACAAGTTCCGCAGTATGATTTTCGGTGCGGAGAATGGTACCCCGATGCTTACCGAAGAATCTGACCAGCGTGTCACAAAGATTGGCAGATGGATGCGGAAATACCGCCTTGATGAGTTGCCGCAGTTTTATAATGTGCTGAGAGGTGATATGTCAATTGTGGGTCCCAGACCTGAGCGGCAGTACTATATTGACCAGATTGTCAAGACTGCTCCTTATTACTATATGTTGCAGAATGTCAAACCGGGCATAACATCGTGGGGAATGGTTAAATTCGGATATGCCAATACAGTTGAGCAGATGGTGGAGAGGGCTTCGTATGATATAATATATATTGAGAACGCCTCAATGCTTGTGGATATCAAGATAGCGATTTACACTTTAAAGACAATCATAACAGGAGAGGGAATGTAGATGGCGAATTGGACTTCAAGATATGACAGGCTGCTTAAGTGGCGTGAGAGGAATATCCCTAATGATAAGTTTGTGATACTCCTTAGTTTCTTTGTAGGCGTGTTCACTTCAATCGCCGCCTGCGTTCTGAAACAGATAATACATCTTATCCAATATCTTCTGACAACAAATTTCTCTGTTTACCACGAGCAGTATCTATATCTGCTTTATCCAGCCGTAGGTATTCTGCTTGCCGCTCTCTTTGTAAAGTATGTTGTCAAAGATGACATAAGCCACGGTGTCACTAAGATTCTTTTCGCACTCTCTCAACGTAAGAGCATAATAAAGCCGCATAATATGTGGTCATCTGTGGTGGCGAGTTCAGTTACCATAGGCTTTGGTGGTTCTGTGGGTGCTGAGGCTCCTGTAGTGTTGACGGGTTCAGCCATAGGCTCAAACCTCGGACGGTTCTTCAAACTTGACCAAAAGACCCTGATGCTTATGGTAGGGTGCGGTGCCGCAGGTGCCATCGGGGGAATTTTCAAGGCTCCTATAGCGGGTATTGTTTTTACTCTTGAGGTGCTTATGCTTGATATGACATTCTCATCGGTAATTCCGCTTCTTATTTCATCAGTTACAGCCACTACAATGGCTTATCTGTTTATGGGTACGGACGCTCAGTTTGTTATGCAAGGTGAGACCTTCTCTCTCAGCAGAATTCCGTACTACCTTATCTTGGGAGTGGTGTGCGGCTTCTTCTCTCTCTATTTCACAAGGGGAATGAACTGGATAGAAAATGTATTCCGCAAGATAAGCAACTTCTGGGTGAAGTTTGTGATAGGGACTGTTATTCTAAGTGCGTTGATATTTGTATTCCCTCCGCTTTACGGTGAGGGTTATGACTCAATCTCAGCGTTGCTCAACTTGAATACATCAGAGATTTTTGAGCACAGTATGTTCTGGAATCTGCAAAACAGTACATATTGGCTTATAGCATATCTGCTTCTGATAATTCTCTTTAAGATATTCGCCTCAGCAGCCACAAACGCCGCCGGCGGGTGCGGTGGTATATTCGCTCCGTCACTATTTGTGGGTTGCTTTACAGGATTCCTTGTTGCGGTAGTGTTGCAGGCGTTGGGGTTCAGTGATGTGCCTGCTCAGAACTTCGCCCTTGCGGGAATGGCAGGTCTTATGTCAGGAGTTATGCACGCCCCTCTTACGGGAATATTCCTTATAGCCGAACTCACAGGTGGCTATGAACTCTTCATACCACTTATGATTGTGAGCGTCATATCATATTGCACCATCTATGTGTTTGAGCCTCATAGCCTTTACGCAATGCGTCTTGCCGCTAAGGGAGAACTTATGACGCATAATAAAGACAAGGCTGTGCTTACGCTTCTGAAGACCGAGGACCTTTTAGAGACCGATATTCAAACAATCAGCCCGAACGCTATGTTTGGAGACCTTATTAAACTGATATCACAGTCAAAGAGAAATATATTTGCCGTGGTGGACCGCAATGGTGTCTTTTTAGGAATCGTGTCACTTGAAGAGGTGAGGAACATTATGTTCCGTCCGGAACTGTACAACCGTTTCAGTGTCCGCCGTCTTATGGTGTCACCGCCGGCGAAGGTTTATGTAGGTGAACAAGTTGAGAGTGTTATTCGCAAGTTTGATGACTCCCGTGTCTGGAACCTGCCTGTGCTTGACGGAGACAAGTATATTGGTTTTGTCTCCAAATCAAAGGTCTTGTCGGCATATCGTGAGATGTTGGTTGAATTATCAGCAGAGTGATATATGTTAACAAAAGATGAATGTAAAAAACTGAATGAGCGTATGGAGGGTACTATGGTAAGAACCCTCGGTATTGAGTTCCTGCCGTCTGACGGTGATGAGTTCAAGGGTGTTATGCCTATAAGTTCAGCCACCAGGCAATACTTCGGCGTTGTTCACGGTGGTGCCTATCTTGCTTTTGCAGAGACACTTGCAGGTGCCGCCTCTTGTTCAATTGTCAGCCCCGATGTCAAGGTATGCGGCATTCAGGTCACAGGAAACCACATTGCTATGAGCCCTACAGAGGGATTTGTATATGGCAAAGCCACGCTTATACAGGCTGGAGCCACTCTGCACGTGTGGAATGTTGACATAACGGATGCGGACGGCAAACTGCTTTCAACAGAATGTGTCACAAATTATGTGATTCAATGAGACCATTCGCCCTATACAGATTTCCGTTTGACAGGCACTTCACACTTATAAGCGGTTCAGAGAGGCGGTTCCATTCATTAGTCTCATTAAATGGCGCTGAAGGTTTTATCCTGTCAAAATTCAATGGTGAAGAGGGTGTTTTAATAGAGGCAGAGTCATATTCAACAGGTTTTATAGAGGAGTTGCCTGAAGGCGAGCATATAAAGTACGCTTATGCGGACAGCCGCAAAAATGAGCGTGAAGAGTATGACAGTGTTTTTGAGGTCTTCTACAATGCAATAGAAAGGGGGGATTTTGAAAAACTTGTACTCTCCAGATGTCATAGATTGCTGTTAAGTTCACAGGTAAGTGAGACGTATCTGCAAGGTTTGTTCAAGAGAGCCTGCCTTAAATATCCGTCAGCCTTTGTTTATGTATTCAACACCACGCAGAACGGAGTATGGCTTGGTTGCTCACCGGAACTGCTTGTAGAGGGAGCCGAAGGCTCTTTCCACAGTGTGGCTTTAGCGGGGACTATGCCGGCGGGAGACGGGGAGTGGAGTGAGAAGAACAGGCGAGAACAGGCTGTAGTGGCTGATTTTGTACGCAGTGTTCTGAACAAGTTCTCAAACAATGTTACAGAGAGTGAGCCATATAATGCCGAGGCTGGTGGAATAAAGCACATCAAGACCGATTTTGGTTTTGGTTTGCCGTGTGACCGCTCTGTTTTAGAGGTGGCGTCAGCATTGCATCCTACACCTGCCGTGTGTGGGCTTGAACGTGACGCGGCACGTGGTTTCATAGAGAGGAATGAGGGGTATGACCGCTCTTGTTACGCAGGCATTACGGGCGTTGTGGGTAATGATACTCATTTGTATGTTAATCTCAGGTGTGTGAATTTCAATGGTGGCGAGGCTCTGCTTTATGCTGGCGGTGGATTGGTCAAGGGTTCAAATGCCGCAGATGAGTGGAGTGAGACGGAGAGCAAGTTACAGACAATAATTAGTATAATATAATGTACTCTGATAAGAAAAACTGCAATATTCTTACTGCAAAGATGCTCTCATACGGCATTCGTAAGGTTGTGGTATGCCCTGGCAGCCGTAACGCCGTGCTTGTCCATAACTTTGCCGAGGCAGGTATGGAACTTTTTCAGGTTACTGATGAGCGTAGCGCCGCATTCTTTGCCATCGGGGTGATAGAGGCCACAGGTTCTCCTGTGGCGGTATGCTGTACGTCAGGTTCGGCATTGTTGAATACAGCCCCTGCGGTATCAGAGGCGTTCTACCACTCTTTGCCGCTACTTGTCATCTCCGCTGACCGACCTGAGTGCCGGATAGGACAGATGGACGGGCAGACAATCAGACAACAGGATGCGTTGTCATCTGTGGTCGGTTGCAGTGTGCAACTGCCTGAAATTACATCTGATGAAGATGCGTGGTACTGTGAAAGGCTTATAGATGAGGCTGTTATAAAGATGAACAGGCTTAACGTCCCCTCCCATATAAATGTTCCCATATCAGAACCGCTCTTTAACTTTAACGTTGAGAAATTGCCTGTGGTCAAGTCAGTGGAGTATAGGACAGGTGGCGGCAAGGTCTCTCAATTCACTGATCTTTTTGATATGGTGATTATAGGGCAACTTAACCCCGATGACTCAATAAGAGAAGCCGTCAGAAAGATGACGAGGAACGGAATCGTGGTACTTGCCGAGCAACTTGCCAATTTGCAGGGAACAGGTGCCATAGGTGAGTTTGACAGGGTGCTGTCAGCCGCCACGGAAGAGGATTTGAAGAGACTGAGACCTATGAGTGTGGCGTATGTGGGCGGGCATATTGTATCAAAATCACTTAAAAACTTTATTAAAAAATACCCGCCCCGTATGCTCTGCCGTGTCACTACATCGGTCAATGATTTGCCGGACACATTCAAGTGCGTCACAACATTTATAGAGTCATCGCCTAAAGAGTTTTTATGCTCTCTTGCTGAATTTGGTGGTTCACTCTCTCTTGCAAGTGAGTGGAGAGAGGCTGTGGCGGCGTTGCCGGAGGAGAAGTTTGAGGCTATGAGTGATTTGGATATTGTAGGCAAGTTTGCGTCAGCCATACCGGAGGGTTGGTCTGTTCAGGTGGCTAACAGTACTGCGGTGCGTGCCTTGCAGAGGGTCGCTCCGCAGTTGCCAAACAACGTCTTCTGCAACAGAGGCGTCAATGGTATTGACGGTTCGGTCTCAACTGCTGTCGGATATTGGGCAAGTGGCAAGCCCACGCTACTTATCACTGGTGATTTGTCATTTTTCTATGACAGCAACGCTCTGTTTTGCGGAGCGGTTCAAAAGCGTGTGTCTGAGGCACCGTTCATAATTGTGTTGTTGAATAATGGTGGCGGCTCTATATTCAAGAGTCTGAAGGGGCTTGACGCCTCTCCGTATATGAGTGAGTATATAGCCGGCAGTTCATCACTTACGGCGGAGGGGATTGCGCTTACAGCCGGTGTGGAGTATGTAGCCGTCAGGAGTGAATTGAATAGTGAAGAGTTAAAAAAGAAAAGTGAAGAGTTTATGAAAGAGGAATTTAAGGGGATAAAGATAATTGAGGTTTTTACTAAAAACAGATTATGATATGCAAAGAGAGTGGAAGAGAATTAAGAGTTACAGTGAGATTCTGTTTGATGAGTTTGAAGGGATTGCACGTATATCAATAAACCGTGCTCACTACCGTAACGCATTCACTCCTGTGACAACTCAGGAGATTAGTGACGCACTTTTATATTGCCGTGAGTCAAGAAACATAAGGGTGGTGGTGCTTACCGGAGCACCTACAGAACCGGTAGAGGGTCAGAGCCGGGAGGATTTTCTTAAGGTTCAGGCGTTCTGTAGTGGTGGAGATATGCACTGCAAGGGTCGTGGCGGATATGTGGGTGGTGATGGTGTTCCACGCCTAAATGTGCTTGATGTTCAAAAGCAGATTCGCTCTCTGCCAAAACCTGTAATTGCTATGGTAAACGGTTTTGCGGTTGGTGGCGGACATGTCCTTCATGTTGTATGTGACCTTACCATAGCCTCAGAGAATGCAAAGTTCGGGCAGACAGGACCTAAGGTTGGCAGTTTTGACGCCGGTTTCGGCTCTTCATATCTCGCTCGTCAGGTGGGGCAGAAACGAGCCCGTGAAATATGGTTCCTATGCAAACTTTATACCGCACAGGAGGCTTATGAAATGGGTATGGTGAATAAGGTGGTTCCGTATGAGAGGCTTGAAGATGAGGTGGTTGAGTGGGCAAAGACAATTATGAAACGCAGCCCTATAGCCCTTCGTATGATTAAGGCCGGGCTTAATGCCGAACTTGACGGTCAGGTAGGCATACAGGAACTTGCAGGTGACGCCACTATGCTCTATTACTTTACCGATGAGGCTCAGGAGGGTGGCAAGGCGTTCCTTGAGAAAAGAGACCCCGATTTTGACCAATATCCGTATATACCATAGCCCGTCATACTGAGCGAAGCGAAGTATCTCACAATGTTAAGCATAATTCCCTATAAACTCCAATTCAAGCAACCAGCCGGCACCTCCCGTGGTATCTACACTGAGCGTACAGGTTGGTACATAACCGTTGACGGCGTAATAGCAGGTGAGTGTGCTCCGCTTCCTGATTTGAGCGTTGATTTCTCTCTCTGCGGCTCTCTTCTTAATAAAATTATCCACGATGCCTCTGTTATTGACGCCTTCTCAAATGGAGTGTTGCCGTCTGAACTTGTTGAGCGTCTGCGACCCTACCCGTCAGTACTCTTTGGACTTGAATCCGCCGTATGGTTTGTACAAAGCAAAGGGTTCACCACTGTTGATTCAAGGTTCGCGCGCTCTGAGTGTCCCATAACAATTAACGGCTTGGTCTGGATGGGAAGTTATGAGGAGATGAAGGAGCGTATGGAAGAGAAACTTGCCCAAGGATTCCGCTGCATAAAGTTAAAGATAGGAGCCATTGATTTTGATAAGGAACTTGCCCTATTAGAACAGATAAGGCAAGATTTCCCTAAGGAGCATGTTACTATTAGGGTGGATGCCAACGGCGCCTTCTCCCCCGATGAAGCGTCTGAGCGTCTGCGTTTGTTGTCAAAGTATGACATTCATTCAATTGAGCAGCCAATAAAGGCGGGCAAGTGGGGCAGAATGGCTAAATTATGTGCTGAATCGCCAATTCCAATAGCCCTTGACGAGGATTTGATAGGTGTAAATACCCTTGAAGAGAGATTGCAACTGCTCTCCATAATAAATCCTCAATATATTGTTATAAAGCCTACACTGCACGGAGGCATATCCGGAACTTTTGAGTGGATAGCAGCCGCTGAGAGTCTTGGCATAGGCTGGTGGCTTACATCGGCTCTTGAGAGTAATGTGGGTCTTACAGCAATAGCACACCTATGCGGCATACTGGCTGACCAATATCCTAAAATGCAGGATTTTCCGCAAGGTCTTGGTACGGGTGCTCTGTTCACTACTAACCAACCGTCAAAACTAACCCTTCAAGGTGACAGAATGTGGCATATTAAATGAATCTGAGTCAATTCATAGAGGAGTGGAACTCTGACGCCGCAACCATTGAGGTTCAGACATCGGGGTCAACGGGGGTGCCTAAGAGAATGATGGTTGAGAAGAGCCGAATGGTTGCAAGCGCCCGCATTACTTGTGATTTTCTTGGACTGAAACAGGGTGACACCGCTCTTTTGTGCCTGCCCCTTGATTATATAGCAGGTAAGATGATGGTTGTGCGTTCACTTGAACGAGGTTTGAAGTTGCTGAACGTTGAGCCGTCATCAGAACCGCTGAAAAGTTTTGCGGAGGCTTCGCATAGTGGTGAAAGGGTTACTATTGACTTTGCCGCTATGATTCCTATGCAGGTCATACGCTCACTTGAAGACCCTGCCCAATGTGAGATACTTAAAGGTATAAAGCATCTTATTATAGGTGGCGGAGCCATTGACGCAACTCTTGCCAGTACGCTAAAAGAGTTTCCAAAAGCCGTGTGGAGTACATACGGAATGACTGAAACGCTGTCTCATATTGCTCTGCGCCGTCTAAGTAACCCCGATGCCTCACTGTGGTACACTCCGTTTCAGGGTGTGAATCTGAGTCTCAGCCATCAAGGCACACTTGTTATTGACGCTCCCGCAGTGTGTGCTGAACCTCTTGTTACAAATGACATTGCTGAATTTGACGGCAACGGGCGTTTCCGCATATTGGGGCGTACCGATAACACCATTAACACAGGAGGGGTTAAGGTTCAGGCGGAGGAGGTGGAACGCCTGCTCACAGATGCCTTACCGCAAAACCTTGCCGGAACTTTTGCCATAACCTCCAAGCCAGACCCTCTGCTTGGCAGTAGGGTTGTGCTTGTTGTGTCAGAAGAGGCATACACACATTCAAAACCTCTGTTTAAGGCTGCAATATCCACGCTTCCAAAGTATTGGCAACCAAAAGAGGTCATCACTGTAACCTCACTTCCTCTCACTCCAAACGGCAAGATTGACCGCTGCAAATTGTAAAATTTCTTCTTTTTTCTTTCTTCTTTCCTCTTTTATTACTAATTTTGCACCCGAAATAACCAGGGGTGCCCTACTATTCAGGCTGAGATTATACCCATTGTACCGGATACAGGTAATGCTGAGACCGGGATGGAGCAGAAAGCAAGACCCCCGCAACTGCTGCAATAGATGAATAAATTTTTACTAATTGCCATTGCCACACTGCCGGTGTATAGTATGGCGCAAAAGAGAGACATTCTTGAGAAAGAGAATGACTCAACGCTTGTAAAAACATTAGATGAGGTTAGTGTGACCGCTATGAGAACGTCTGACGTCGCTCCCATTGTCATATCCACTGTTACGGAACAGGATATAAAGAACCTGACTACCGCTGAGGATATTCCGTTCATTCTACAATCAACACCCTCAATTGTAGCCACCTCTGACGCTGGTAACGGTGTGGGTTATACTGATATACGTATGCGTGGCTATGACGGCACTCGCATAAATGTAACTATGGGTGATGTGCCGTTGAATGAGGCTGAAAGCCACAAGGTCTATTGGGTTGATACTCCAAACTTGATACAGTCCGCATCAAGTGTTGAGGTTGGGCGTGGTGCCACAGGCTCTTCTATAGGTTCAGGTGCCTTTGGCGGAACCATTAACCTTGAGCCTCAGAAGTTTCAGGATAAATTCGGGGTGGATTTGGAGTTTATGTACGGCTCTTATAATACTAATAAGGAGTTGATGAGAGTGGCATCGGGGTTGATAAAGGGGAAATGGGCTGTAGAGGGAACGCTGTCACACACATCATCTGACGGTTATGTGGAGAGGGCGTCATCAAATCTGGGCTCATATATGGTTCACGCCGGCTATCTGACGCAGAACACTACAGTTAAAATTCTCTCTTTTGGCGGAATAGAGCGCACTTACAATGCTTGGGACGGTATAACAAAGGAGCAGATGGCAAAGAACCGCCGTTATAATCCGTGTGGAGAGATTAGAGATGACAATGGTGAGGTGGTTGGTTTTTATCAGAATCAGAATGATAATTTTTTGCAGACTAACAACCATTTGAGCGTAAAGCATCTGTTTAACGGAAATTGGTCTATTAACGCAACCGCACACTATACCTTTGGGAATGGTTGGTATGACCAATATAAAAATGACAGAAAACTCAAGGAGTATGGTCTGACCACTCTCCACGATGCCTCAGGGGCTCTGTTGGAGCGCAGTAATCTTACAAGAGAGAAGAGTCAGCGTAGTAACTACGGGGGGCTTATTGGTTATGCGGTATATAAGAATGACAAGGTTACCACAGATTTCGGAGTCTCCTGGACATCATACGGCAGTAATCACTGGGGTAATGTCACAGGCGTTATGAAGGCTTCTGATTTCAGTGGCAGGAGTGAGTATTACAGGAATTTCTGTGGCAAGAATGATGTAAGCGTTTTTGCAAAGCTCTTGTGGGAGGCGTTCAGAGGGTTTAATCTCTATGCTGACGTTCAGTACAGGTTTGTGGATTACAATATAAACGGAATAAGTGACCTCTATAACTACACAACAGAGGCTATGGACCAGCTGAATATATACAGGGCATATAATTTTGTTAATCCTAAGGTTGGTGTCAGTTACATTTTCTGCAAATACCATAAGGTTTATGCGTCGGGGGCGATGGCAAACCGTGAACCTACAAGAAGGGATTTTACAGACGCCACCGATGGCAATATGCCAAAGCCTGAGAGGCTTTATGACGTGGAAGCGGGCTATAGTGTGGCATCAAAGTGGGTGACGGGTACGCTGAATTTCTATTATATGAATTATAAGGACCAGTTATGTCTGACGGGCGCCCAGAATCCTGATATATATGAGCCCCTATATTCAAACATAGCGGAGAGTTACCGTCGGGGTATTGAGTTGGATATTACGGCTACACCGCTTAAATGGTTATGGTTCGGCGGTAATGTTACTCTGAGTCAGAGCCGTGCCTTAAATTATACTGAATATTTGTACAATGAGGATACATATACCACAGATGCCATCTATCTTGGAACAACAGACCTTGCCTATTCGCCAAATGTGACGGCTTTGATAAAGGCTGGCGTTGAGACTCACGGTTTCAGTGCGGGTTGGTACACGCACTATGTAGGCAGACAGTATATAACAAACAGTTCAAATGAGAATCTCACGATAGACCCCTATTGGGTCACCAATCTGAAATTAGGATACTCAATAAATTTGAAAAACGCATGCCGCATAGTTCTGGGTGTGTCACTTAATAATCTGTTTAATGCTGAGTATTGCTCCAATGCCTTTGCCTCAAGTTCTGTTTCCGGAGGTGTGCGCACTGATACGGGATACTATTTCCCACAGGCTAAATTCAATGCTACAGGAAGCGTGAAAATAATAATTAGCAATTAGTAATTAATTATTCACTATTCTTTATCACTAGTGTCCACTAAAAAATAAAATTTGTTCTTTGAAATTATTGAAAATTAGTTAGTTGCAAGGTTTTTTGGGGTGCGACGATTTGAATTGTATTTTTACGGAAATTTCAATCCGTATGAATAATGAGAAATACGTGT
>JAZLIE010000082.1:0-1380 GCA_045617165.1 Candidatus Enterocola sp.
TACGGGAACAAGACAAACGTGGGAATTGATGCCGGGGAGTCACAGTACGTCATAGAAGATGCAGATGGCTACTCAGCCTACTTCTCACCCTACTTTGTGGAGACCAACAACGGACGCTACTCCAAGCACTACTACGCAGGCACGCAGCGTATGGCGTCAAGAGTGGAGTTCATGCCGCAGGGAATGGGTGAAGAGCCACAGCAACCAGAGCAGGCTGAGCAACCCGACTCACAGGAACAGGCATCTGAGATGGCATCGGGGCAAACATCGGGGCAGACAGAATTGACTGACGAAAACGGAAACGCCAACGATGAAAAACAGCCCTCAAAAGAGAAGAAAGAGGCTCTCAAAGACTATAGCAACATGCAGAACATACAGGTATCAAACACAGGAAGCACATCAGGTACAAGTAATGCCTCTGCCGCTGCAGGTGCAGATGAAACCCTTGTTGCAGATGCCAATGAGTCCGCTCCAGACCTCTACTACTACCACACAGACCATTTGGGAAGCACCACATTTATAACAGACCGCAACGGCGATGTAGCCCAATACTTAGCCTATACCCCGTACGGAGAGACCTTTATAGAAGAAAGGAACGTCACACCATACAAGTTTAATGGAAAGGAACTTGATGCGGAAACTGGACTATATTATTACGGAGCAAGATACTATGACCCCACCACTGCCCTATGGCTTGGCGTAGATCCCCTTGCAGAGAAATATCCGGGTGTGAGTCCGTATGTGTATTGTGCTGGCAATCCAGTCAAGTACGTGGATCCAGATGGGAGAGATTGGGTGGAATCAGAACATGAGGGGGTTACCGAAATATATTATGACAGGGACATCAAATCTCAATCTGATATCAATAAGTCATACGGGGAAAACTCTGGCATCAAACATATCCAAAGTGGAACATCCAGATTTGGCTACACTTTTGAAAACGATGATGTTGCTAATAAAAACGGACGTGTATATGACAGCAATGGCAATCAGATAATTCAGAACGCTCCGATTCAGACAGACAAATATGATCTGTTTGTTGGTGTTGGAGATGATTGTGTTAACGCAAAAACACTACATCAGAATCTGTTTGGAACAAGTTATACAGGACCTGATAATCCGAAAACATATGGAAACAAAGACAGTTATGACTATATCCCCAGAAATATGAGTGAAATTTATTCCATAATACATGATAAGGCGTATGATGCAGTAAAAGCAAAAGGAAAATTAGATGCAATACTAAATGCAAGAGTGCTTAGAGCGGACGCCAATTTAGTAATTGGAAATATCGGAAACATATTTAAAAGTTCAAATGCAACTGATAAATGGCGTTCTGCGGTGACAGCAATAGGTTTTGGATCTATATATGGATACAAG
>JAZLIE010000083.1:0-5563 GCA_045617165.1 Candidatus Enterocola sp.
AGATGTGTTCAGTTCCTACTCAATGAGTATGGATTACAACATAATGTCATCACCGCTGTTATATGATTTGACAATAACCGCCACAAGTGGTATAAAATCCACGAAAAATGCTTACCTTTACGGAGAAAATCAGCCTGGCGCGCCAGTAAAGGTTGGAGACGCAGAATACAAGTATGACGCATCAGGCAATCCTGTGTCAATGCGTGGCGGAGATTCAGACCGCACGCTTAAGTATGATGCTGAGAACCGCCTGAGAGTAATAGAAGATACACAAAACAGCACTATGAGCCTATATACATACAACCATACCGGAGAGCGCTCACTCAAACGCTACGGAGCGTTCAACACCGCATACCTGAACGGAGCGTACGCTGGCTCAGGTCTTGACGGCTTGACCCGCTACAGCGCATATATAAGCCCCTACTATGTTGAGCACGGCACAGGTACAAATTCAAGTACCGCAACCAAGCACTATTACATTGGTACAGAAAGATTGGTCAGCAAACTGGTAACTGAGAAAGTCGGCAAGGAAGACCAATCCACCGAAGAGGATACATACTACTACTTCACAGACCACTTGGGTAGCACAACCCACATAACAGACAAAGGAGGCAAGGTAGTGCAGTACCCCGCCTACACACCGTTTGGAACGTTATTCAGAGAATACAAGAGCGTAATGCCGTACAAGTTCAACGGCAAGGAACTTGACCAGGAGACAGGCTATTATTACTACGGAGCAAGGTACTATGACCCAAGTGCGGCACTGTGGATTGGAGTTGACCCGTTGCAACACAAGTACCCTGACATCGGGGCGTACGTATATTGCGCTGGCAACCCAGTCAAGTATGTGGATCCGGACGGAAGAAATTATTCTGTGACATTTGATGATGATAAAAACACTGTGACAATATCGGCAACTTTTTACACTGCTACAGATGAGGCAACTAATTCTGCTAAAAATGGAGCAAATACAATAAATAACCAAAGCGGTAGTTTTATTTATAAGACGAAAGATGCTGGTTCTTATACAGTCAATTTTAATTTACAGGTGGAACAAGTGCAGAATAATGATAATCTGTCTCAGGAATCGGTAATAAACCCACACCTTTCAAATTCTACAGATAAAAACGCCTATGTACTTGGCGATAAAGGTTTAGAATCAAATGTCAATGGAAAAACTATTAACGGAACATATATCCAAGTTAAACCTACGCAACAAAAAGAATTAACTGGTGCCCATGAAATGGGTCATGCAATTGGGTTGGTACATTCATATACCGGTTTGATGACACCTTCCTCTAATGATGAAAACAGGACTGAGTTGCTAACTGCATCTGGAGTAAAAAATATAATAAAGTATGCTCTTGAAGGAAAATCAATAGATCCTGCAGCAGGACGGGGAACTTTGATTAACAACACCAAATTTGAAACAAATCAATTAAAGCATGGGAAAATTAGGTAAGTTTATTGTTATAATTCAATTGTGTATATGTTCGTTGTATGCAAATGCATATTGTTGGGAATTTGAGAAAATTGAGAATAAATGTGACTATCAATTTATATACATTGTAGATACAATAATCATTGAATCACCAGTAATTATCGCTTATAAGAATTGGTATTACGTCATGTCGGAAGATTTGTTGAAAAATCACAAAGTAAATAATAAACTCTTTCAAAGAACCGATGTGTATATTCTATCTGAAAGTGGTTTTGTTTCTCCAAATGCGGAAAAATTTGCTTGTTATCCCAATGATTATTATACTCAATTAGCATTTGAATATGATAGAAAAAATGTTATAAAAGTTGAAGAGTACAAAAATTGTCATTATAACGTTTATAAATTTGTGTGTCCAAACATAAAGTTTTTTTTAACTTTGATGAATTTGTCAATGTTGAATTGTGAATATTGTAATATAATGGATGGTCCTAAAGGAAGACCTATAAAACAAAAAAATCCACTAAACATATACTATAAAGTGGTTTACCCTTTTTGTGAATAAAATAATTCTGTACAAATGTTATTTGAATAACAGAGAACCTAAATAATATTTCAGGTCATTATGAAAAAGCACGTATTACTTTTGCTGTGTACATTTTATTCATTGAATTCCTTAGGGGAAGATAATGCGTGTTATATTCAAGATTGTCATGGCAATAAATACAGGATTGTAACAATAGGTAATCAGATTTGGATGGCGGAAAACCTCCGTAGTTTTTCGTATGACACTTTTAGTGAGTGTTATGGGAAGGATTTGGAGTTCGTTGATGCAACAAATAGACACAATTGGGAACTTAAAATCTCAGCTCCAACATGGATTAAATCTCAGGTTTCGCATTATGGCTTTTTTTACAATTGGCACAGTGCCGTTGGATTGCTTTGTGGTGAAGACAAAAATGAATGTGATTACGAGAGAGTGATGAAAAACATAAAGATTCAGGGAATATGTCCCAATGGATGGCATATTCCTTCCCGTGCAGAGTGGCTGGAACTCATTCAGTATGCTGATAGCGTGAATCATGGAGAATCCGCCGCAAAAATGTTGAAAGCGTCAGAAGGTTGGAAAGTAACGGAAAATGCAAGCGTAGGGGTTGATCAATATGGATTCCGTGCACTCCCAACTGGAGAAGTATATGAGAAAATCAAAGATGGTCATGCAGAACGTTGTATTTATCACATAGGTGAAGTGTCATGTTTTTGGACTTCTACGGTTGATAAGTACGGTGATCCATATGAATTTATGTTTGGGGATAATAGAGATTATGTTGAAGACGATGTTTCTTTTCCAGATGAAGGAGGGTGTTCCGTTAGATGTGTAAAAGATTAGGTGAGAAAGATAAACAAAATGGGCTATTATAGTTATTGCACTTGTGCAAGTTCAATGACAGTGCGAGGCGAGAGCAGAATCAAGTTATGCTTGGATTATGCCGAGCCGAAGCCTGTCTTCGTGCGAAGCACAACGGAAAAGAACTTGATCAGGAGACAGGCTACTATTACTATGGTGCAAGATACTATGACCCAAGTGCGGCACTGTGGATTGGAGTAGATCCGCTGCAAATGAAATATCCAGATGTGAGTCCGTATGTTTACTGCGCAGGCAACCCAGTCAAGTACGTGGATCCGGATGGGAGAGAAATTGATATGTCTTCGTTGAACGAAGAAGACAAAAAAAGTTTTTTATCTTCAATGGAACAAGCGAAGCAAAACAGCCCATTATTTAACAGCGTATTCTCTGCATTAGACAATTCGAAAGATACATATTCAATTAGGATTGGAAATACGATAGAAATTAGTGGGGAGAAGGTTCTTGGTCAATACGACGAATCAAATAAAACAATTACTTTCTTGTCTTCACATGATATGTTAAAGCCAGATGTGTATGTTGAAGAATTTTTTCATGCATATCAATTTGGTGAAAACCATAGCCTATATTCTTCTGTTGATTTTAATTTTGAATTTGAAGCTAAAGTGGCAAAAATATTCATTCTTCAGGAAATGGATTCTGAAATCCCATACATCCCAGGTATGGAAGAATATCAATACAATTTGTATAATAAATACGATTATCAACCCCCAACCTGCGAAGAAATAAATAGTGCGTCATTCTTGTCTAATTATAATGAGGCTGCGAACAAATACTCTTTATATTATAAAAACACTAATTATGGTGGCAATAATTACAAAATTGAAACCAAGCAAGATCCACACTCTCTTCATCGTATGTGTAGGTAGTGTGTTGTTGACAATGACATCCTGTTCTCCAAAGTATGTGGGAATTACATCGGACGGATCACAATGGCTGAGTGATTTGGATCAAATGATTAAGGACCTTGTGGTGTCAATCGTTCCGGATAACTTTAACGGAATTGATTCGACCATATATGGTAAACCTAAAATTATTGTTCAAGTCAGCATTGACAAATACGGAAAAACCTCATGCGATACTATTGTCGATAAATACTCTATATTAGACAGCAAATCAAAACATCGATTAGTCAAGCAGTTATCCGCATTAACATTTTCTGAAGTGCAAATTAGCGAACATTACTTGTTTAGTCTGACGGAAAAAGAAAAGATTGAAAAGTTTTCGCCGTTCAGATATCTAATACCTGTACCAATCTTGCCAAAGTGAATTGAACGCTTTCATTCCTCTACTAATAATTGTCAACACCGCACGCATAGCCTGTTGTCGCTTTACATTGGGGAAAAGAATAGTGTTAAGAAGAAAAAAGTAGTGCATCTTATCCTGAAAGTGTTGACAGAAGTTAAGTAAGTGTATGTGTTATGTCATCGGGGTATAAAAACGCAACTCCACACACCTACGGAATGCTAAACGCCCGCTGGGTGATGACAAGCGTGGAGATCAGCGGTGGCAGCCATGAACTTGGAGAGACATCGACAAAGGACACTATAACTTACATTGGCGGTAGTTACAACTGCCGTAGGAACTGCGGTAACTGTTGCTGGAATGCTTAACTCAGCAGATGATATAGGAACTAATACAAAAGGAGAGAGTTTATTGCAACAGCAAAGCACAACTGAAACAGGAAAAAATATCGTAGGGGGAGTTAAGAACGCTGTGGGTATAATAACAACGGGTTCTGATATTAGCACCATACTTACGTCATCAAACACTTATAAAAAGTTGATTTCCGTATCAGATATGGTCAATAATGCGGTGAACACAATTAATTCCTTATTAAATGAAGAATGAAATTAAAATATTTCGTTGGACAATATCAATCTTTTTAAGTGTTGTTTCAATTGGTCTCTTTATGTATATATGTTTACTTTATCAATTGGATGTATGGATAATAATTGTTGTCATTCCCACTATTGTTTTTATT
This sequence comes from Candidatus Enterocola sp., assembly GCA_045617165.1. GTDB lineage: Bacteria > Bacteroidota > Bacteroidia > Bacteroidales > Paludibacteraceae > Enterocola. Next base: position 4,849 of record JAZLIE010000083.1, read on the forward strand.
GGGTTACAATACATAGCAATCATAACTTTTAAATCGAACACAATAGTTGTAAAATATCCGTTTCGAATAATATCCTCAAAAAAATATTTAGATTTAAGAGAAGTTCTATCTATCAAATATATTGAAATTGGAGGGTTATGGTCTGATAGAATTATGTTTTTGTATAAACAAAAAGGGAAAGATATTTTGCATTTGGAATTGTTTTATAATTATTACGAATTATTGAAGTTGTTACAATCAAAAGGCATTGTTATTGAAGTTGAAGGCACTGATAATAATACTATTGAAGATTTGCGGCATTAAAATGTTGTGGCATCGGGAAAACGACACCCTAACGGCAGTAGCAGCACATACACGTATGACAAGGCTGGCAACGTGACCGCATACACCAGCCCCGACGCAGGCACGGTGAAGACCGAGTACACGCCGCAAGGTCAAATCAAACGCCGCACCGTTGCTACAGGCAGGGTTACGGAGTACGGCTATGACGCCGTAGGCAACATAACACGCATAAAGGGCGTTAGCGAGTCATCATACTACCAGAACTACCAATATGATGACCTGAGCCGCCTGACAAACGCCGGTGGCATATCAATGGAGCATAACTCAGACGGAGGAGATGTGTTCAGTTCCTACTCAATGGGTATGGAGTACAACATTATGTCATCACCGCTGTTATATGATTTGACAATTACCTCTACAAGTGGTACAAAAT
>JAZLIE010000084.1:0-8058 GCA_045617165.1 Candidatus Enterocola sp.
ATGCACAATTTATGCAAAACTATGGCAATCCTCAATTAATTTTTAAGGATTTTTGAGGAAAGATTTATTTTTGAAGAGGAAGTTTAGTGAACTAAATGACTGATGAGAAAAGAACTATAGACCAAAAATACTAAAAAATATGGAAAATTTTATTTATGCTCTTGAATTAATGGGAATTGGAATGGGAACTGTATTTGTTGTTCTAATTCTCGTGATAGAACTTGGCAAGGCGTTGATTGCCATTGTTAACAAAATAGCCCCCGAGGATGAGAAACCTCAACTTAAGGCAGCCGCCCCTGCAACTGTTATGCCTAATGTGGCACAAGCCATTGCACAGGCGGTAAATATAATCACAACAGGCAAAGGCAAAGTTGATAAAATAGAAAAACAATAAAAACCTAAAAAATATGGCAACTAAAAAGAAACAAGTAAAATTCTGCCTGGTATTCCGTGATATGTGGCAGGCCGCAGGCAAGTATGTGCCTCGTGTTGACCAACTTACAAAAGTTGCACCAGCTATTGTAAAGATGGGGTGCTTCGCTCGTGTTGAGACAAACGGTGGTGGTTTTGAACAGGTTAATCTTCTTTTTGGAGAGAATCCTAACAAAGCTGTACGTGAGTGGACCAAACCTTTCCACGAGGCTGGTATTCAGACCCAGCTTCTTGACCGTGCACTTAATGGTCTTAGAATGAGTCCTGTACCAAGTGATGTCAGAAAACTCTTCTACGTAGTTAAAAAGAAACAGGGGACTGACATTGCCCGCACATTCTGCGGACTGAATGACCTGCGTAACATAATACCTTCAATAGGCTATGCAAAAGCAGGTGGAATGATTTCACAGTGCAGTCTCTGCATAACATTCTCACCTATACACACAGTTGAATATTATACAGAGATGGCTTACAAACTTATTGAGGCTGGTGCTGATGAGATATGTTTGAAAGATATGGCTGGAATAGGACGTCCAGTGACACTTGGTCAAATTGTAGCCAACATAAAGAAGAAATACCCCGATATTCCTGTTCAATACCACTCACACGCAGGTCCTGGTTTCTCTATGGCATCTGTTCTTGAGGTTTGTAAGGCAGGTTGTGATTATGTGGACGTAGGCATGGAGCCTCTTTCCTGGGGTACGGGGCACGTTGATGTGCTTGCTGTTCAGGCTATGCTTAAAGATGCCGGATTTGATGTTCCTGAGATAAATATGGAGGCATATATGGAGGTTAGAACCCTTATTCAGGAGATGATGGATGACTTCCTTGGTTACTATATACCATCACGTAACCGCCTTATGAACTCACTTCTTATCGCTCCCGGACTTCCTGGAGGCATGATGGGTTCTCTTATGACCGACCTTGAGACAAATCTTGAGAGCATTAACAAATACAAGGCAAAGAACAATCTGCCAGCGATGTCTCAAGATGAACTTCTTATAAAACTATTCAATGAGGTTGCCTATATATGGCCTAAGATGGGTTATCCTTGTCTGGTCACTCCGTTCAGCCAATATGTAAAGAATATGGCACTTATGAACGTTATGCAAATGGAGAAAGGCAAGGAGCGTTGGTCTATGATTGCTGATGACATTTGGGATATGATGCTTGGCAAGGCAGGTGCGCTTCCAGGTCCTCTTGCTCCTGAACTTATTCAAAAGGCTAAGGAACAGGGACGTGAGTTCCACACTGAAGACCCGCAATCCAACTATCCTGATGCCCTTGACACATTCCGCAAGGAGATGGCTGATAATAACTGGGAACTTGGTCAGGATGACGAAGAACTATTTGAACTTGCAATGCACCCACAGCAGTACCGCCTTTACAAATCAGGTCAGGCAAAGGCTGCGTTTGAAGAGGATCTTGCAAAACGTAAGGCTGAAAAGGCTGGTGCAAAGGGAGGCATAGCACTTCCTCAAACAGTTACAGTTGATGTAAACGGTGAGAAATACACAGTTACAATAGGTGCTAATGATGGCTCAGCTGCCGCACCACAAGCAGGAGCGCCCGCAGCCACAGCCGCACCAGGTGAGGGCAAGGAACTTCAGGCACCACTTGAGGGCAAGTTCTACCTAGTAAAATCAGCAGCAGAGACACCTGTTAAGGTTGGTGACACTGTAAAGCAAGGTCAGACAGTATGCTACATTGAGGCCATGAAGACCTTTAACGCCATCGCGGCTGAATGTGACGGTGTTATTACAGAGATTTGCTACAAGAGCGGAGATTCCATCTCTGAAGATGATGTAATAATGAAAATCAAAGGATAAGCCGTATGGAGAATGTATTTGAGAAAATATACCAGATGACGGCGTTCAGTGATATTATTGCTGACCCACGATTCCTTATTATGTACGCACTTGCCTTCCTGCTACTCTATTTGGGTATCAAGAAGGAGTTTGAGCCATTATTGCTTGTTCCTATTGCATTCGGAGTGCTTATAGCCAACTTCCCTGGTGGCGGAATGGGCGTCCTTGGTGCTGACGGAGATGGCTTGGTTCACTATATGAAAGATGGTGTGATGGTGGCTAAGAATGTTTATGAGATGCCACTTCCTGAGATAGCCCACGATTTGGGTCTTATGAACTATATCTATTACGCTCTAATTAAGTCAGGTCTGCTACCGCCTATCATATTTATGGGTGTGGGAGCGCTTACTGACTTTGGACCTATGCTGCGCAACCTGAAACTTGCAATTTTTGGTGCAGGAGCGCAATTCGGCATTTTTGCGGTACTTCTTGTAGCATCACAATTCTTTACAATGAAAGAGGCTGCATCACTTGCAATCATAGGTGGTGCTGACGGTCCCACGGCTATATTCACCACTCTGAAACTTGCCCCGCATCTTCTTGGTCCTATAGCCATAGCGGCATACTCATATATGGCACTTGTACCTGTCATAATCCCGCTTGTTGTAAAACTTACATGCAGCAAGAAGGAACTTATGATTAATATGAAGGAGCAGGACAAACTCTACCCTAACAAACAGGAGTTCAGGAATATGAGAGTGCTTAAAATAGTGTTCCCAATAGCGGTAACAACCATCGTGGCTATAATTGTGCCTGATGCCGTAGCACTTGTAGGTATGCTTATGTTCGGTAACTTGCTTAAGGAGATTGGAGCAAACACCTCACGTCTGTTTGACGCAGCCTCTAACGGTATTATGAACGCGGCAACTATATTCCTCGGACTCTCCGTAGGTGCCACGATGACCGTTGAGGCATTCCTTAACTGGACAACAATAGGAATTGTGGCAGGTGGTTTTCTTGCATTCGGGTTCTCAATATTCGGTGGCATTATGCTTGTCAAGATAATGAACCTCTTCTCTAAAAAGAAGATTAATCCGCTTGTAGGTGCTACAGGCTTGAGCGCCGTTCCTATGGCATCACGTGTGGCTAATGACATAGCACTTAAATATGACCCAAAAAACCACGTGTTAAATTACTGTATGTCAAGCAATGTGGCTGGTGTTATTGGTTCCGCTGTTGCGGCAGGTATCCTCATATCATTTCTTGGGTAAACACACAATCTGATAGATACATTAAAGGTGGTTCTTGAAATTAAGAATCACCTTTTTATAATTATACTTTTAGTATCTTTTTTTATACTAAGAATATATACGACTACACTAATAGGATATTTTTATATACTATTAGTGTAATTTTTTATCTTTTTCAAATTGTAATTTTATGGTATAAGAAAACATAAAAAAACATAAGATGACAAGAGAAGAACTTGGACGCCGGATTAGAACGGTACGTGCTGAAAAAAAGATGAAACAGACATCAGTTGCTGACGCAATGGGAATAACTGTAGGAGCCTACATAAAAATAGAGACAGGCAAGACTAAAATCAATATAGACCACCTCTCCGCACTATCAACAATTTTCAAAGTCCACATAGCCACATTCTTTGTAGATGAGTTGTTTTTAGGCGAGTTAGGAGTGCGTGAGATGACAAACCTTGGTAATGATATAAGGAGTATGATTGCCGCTGAATTAGCCGCCCCGTTCAATAAAAAATGACGTTAAAATTAGCATAATTGCAGTTTTAGTTGTTATTTAGCAACTAATTTTTATAGTTTTTAAACCATATTAATGATTAACTTTACATAACCGTGTCAATGGTTGACACTTATTGTATATTAATCATTAATAATTATGAAAAACATTTATCTATTAAAGAAAAAGAGAGAGACCGACTCTAACGAAAGGACAAAAATTGGAGAGATTTTAAGAACCCGCAGACATCTTAAAAATCTCACACAAGAAGAAGTAGCCAAATTGATAGGATTATCAACCACGGCATATTCAAAAATAGAGAGAGGTGAAAGCGGAGTCAATATGGACAGGCTCAGACAGTTGGGTAAAGTACTTGAGGTTGACATTGACACCCTTATTGACAACGCACCACCAAGCCGCATAGCCTTGCAGGATTTGATATCAAACCTCAGAACAATGAACAAAAACATTGAGAAGATATCAGCCTGGATAGCAAGTGAGAAACCACAAATTTATAGAATAGCAGATGTTGGTACGGTTATGACACAGCAGAATTTTGAAATGCTTAAAGCGGGAGATGGTCAACCTGTCAAAAGAAGATGTGGGAAACCAGAAAAACCTAAAAAAAGGGTTTATAAAAAAAATAATCCTAATAAAGATTAAGAGGTATAAAAAAACAAAAGGTGTTCACGCTTGAACACCTATTTGCTAACCTTAAAATCAAATACTATGAAAAAATCACAATGCAAATATATGGCGTTTTAAATATGCAAGTGCTCACACAATAAAATATTTTGCATATATACCCAATTTTTCATTGCGTTATTTCAAAGCAATTACAAGGTTGTTTCATTGTTGTTACATTAACATACTTTCACACCGTTTCTGACTTTTGCAGAGGGTGAGACCACCACTAATCTGCCATCGGCATCCATAGCGGAGAGTATCATCCCCTGACTCTCCACACCCTTAAGACGTCGTGGAGCGAAATTCGCTATAAAACAAATCTGCTTGCCTACCAAATCCTCAGGATTATACCAAGCGGCTATACCAGACACTATTGTACGGCAGCCCATACCGTCGTCAATCTTGAATTGAAGAAGTTTGTCGGCTTTTGGCACTCTTGAGCATTCAAGTACCGTACCTGTTCGTATGTCAAGTTTCTCAAAGTCATCAAATGGAATATTCTCTTGTACAGGCTGTGGTTTGAAGTTCTTGAGTTCCTCCATACGCTTTGCCTCCTCATTCTTCTTCTTTATCTCTGCCAAACGGTTCATCTGAGCCTCAATAGGAGTGTCCTCTATCTTCTCAAACAACAATTCAGGCTTGTTTATTAAAGCACCTGTGGCAAGCAAGTCCAGACTACCAAGTTTGTCCCAAGACCACTCCCTTAGATTTATCATATCACGCAGTTTTTTACTGCTGAATGGCAGGAACGGCTCAAACGCTATGGCAAGGTTAGCAGTAATCTGTAGCGCAAGGTTAAGAATCGTGGCAACACGCTCCATATCCTCCTTGGCTATTTTCCAAGGCTCAGTATCGGCAAGGTACTTGTTACCTATGCGGGCAAGATTCATCGCCTCTTTCTGCGCGTCACGAAACTTGAAGTTATCAAGCAATTTCTCAACCTCAGCCTTCACATCAGCAAACTCTTTAAGTGTAGCCTCATCATACTCTGTAAGTGCACCACGCTCAGGTACTTTACCCTCAAAATATTTATGTGTAAGCACAAGTGTGCGGTTTACAAAGTTGCCGTATATTGCTACAAGTTCATTATTGTTACGTGCTTGGAAATCACGCCAAGTAAAGTCATTATCCTTTGTCTCAGGGGCGTTTGCCGTGAGAACATAACGCAATACATCTTGTTTGCCTGGGAAATCGGCAAGATATTCGTGAAGCCAAACAGCCCAATTGCGTGAAGTTGATATTTTGTCGCCCTCAAGGTTAAGGAACTCATTTGATGGCACATTATCGGGTAGAATGAAAGAGCCTTCCGCTTTAAGCATTGCGGGGAATACTATACAGTGGAACACTATGTTATCTTTGCCTATGAAGTGTACAAGGCGTGTCTCAGGGTCTTTCCACCACTTCTCCCAATCATTTGGCATAAGTTCCTTTGTATTTGAGATATAGCCTATAGGTGCGTCAAACCAAACATAGAGTACCTTGCCCTTTGCGTTCTCTATTGGCAGAGGAATGCCCCAATCAAGGTCACGGCTTACGGCACGTGGCTGAAGATGCATATCAAGCCAGCTTTTGCATTGTCCGTACACATTAGGGCGCCACTCCTTGTGGTCTTCAAGAATCCACTTACGTAGCCACTCTTCATCTTTGTCAAGAGGCAGATACCAATGCTTTGTCATACGCTTTACAGGTGCGCTGCCGCTTATCGTGGATTTCGGGTTTATAAGTTCATCTGGTGAAAGAGTTGAGCCGCACTTCTCACATTGGTCTCCGTAGGCTCCCTGTTCGTGGCATCGTGGACACTCACCTGTTATATAACGGTCTGCAAGGAAAACCCCTGCCTCCTCATCAAAATATTGCTCACTCTCTTTTGTAATGAAACCACCCTTGTCATATATGGTCTTGAAGAAATCTGAGGCGACTTGACGGTGCACGTCACTTGTAGTGCGTGAATAGATGTCAAAAGAGATGCCAAACTCCTCAAATGACTTTTTTATAAGGCTATGGTATCGGTCAACAATATCCTGTGGTGTCACACCCTCCTTACGAGCCTTTATTGTAATAGGGACTCCGTGTTCATCAGAACCACCGATGAAAAGAACCTCATTACCCTTCAGTCTTAGATAGCGGGCGTAGATGTCAGCAGGTACATAGACACCTGCAAGGTGACCTATATGAACAGGTCCGTTAGCGTATGGAAGCGCCGATGTGATTGTAGTTCTCTTAAAATTCATATTTTTCTCAATTTATTTCTTCAAAATTAGTATCCTCCGCCTTTGATTTATCTATTTTGCCACGACGGAACTGCTGTGACGCACTCTTCTCATCTTGACGCTCAAAACGGTCATTATGAGTGCGTTTAATCATTCTCCTCACTGACAGTACATTATATACCACGATGAAGAGTATGAACAGCAGTATGACTAGCAGAAAACGCATGATTAATTAATAATTAACAATTAACAATTAACATTTTTCTTTTTTCATTGCTCTGATTATCAGCCAGATGCCGAAAATAATGAACGGAATGCTCAGAATCTGCCCCATATTAATAATCATTCCCGCCTCAAACTCTGATTGGTCATTCTTTATAAACTCTATAAGGAACCTCATAATGAACATAACGGCAAAGCCTGTTCCGCATATAAGACCCTCACGCTTGCGTGCGTCGGTACGCCAATACATCCACATAAGTATGCCGAAAAGCACAAGATATGCAAGGGACTCATATATCTGTGTAGGATGACAAGATGGAATCTGTTCTATAGGAATGCCCGGATAGTCTCTCACAAATTTAAAACCCCAAGGCAAGTCTGTCTCACACCCATAAATTTCAGAGTTCATAAGATTACCAATCCTTATAAGAACAGCCACTGAGCAACAGACAACATACATTCTGTCTGCAAGCCAAAAGAAAGACTTCTTACACAGATATTTAGCGAGCAACCACACCGTTATAATAATGGCTGCGGCGCCTCCGTGGCTTGCAAGTCCACCCTTCCAAATCTGGAAAATCTCACCTATGTGGTCCTTGTAGTAGGCCCAATCATAGAAGAATACGTGACCAAGACGTGAACCCACAATTACGGCAAGAACCATATAGATGAAAATCTTGTCAGCCCACTCATCGGGGCAACCCTCACTTTTGAGCATCTTTCCAAGAAGCCAAATAGCAAATAAGAAACCTGTGGCATAGATTATTCCATACCAACGCACCTCTACCGCTCCCATAGAAAATGCCACGGGGTCAGGGTTCCAGATTATAGATAGTAATGACATATTAATTAACAATTAATAATTAATAATTAGTACTGATGCGTTAATTTATCATACACATCGTTTAAGTGATTGAAATTTAATAATTTATAAGCGTTCTTTGATT
>JAZLIE010000085.1:0-17016 GCA_045617165.1 Candidatus Enterocola sp.
GACATGGCTACGATCCGACTTGACCACATAAAAACCATTGTCTCCGCCTTGCCAGAGCAACCCGGAGTCTATCAATACTTCAATAAAGATGGAGTCATTATTTACGTGGGTAAGGCAAAAAACTTAAAACGCAGGGTTTCATCGTACTTTATAGGCAATCAACATACACCTAAGGTTAACGCTTTGGTAAAAAATATTTATGACCTTAAATATATAGTTGTGAACAGCGAGACAGATGCTCTCCTACTTGAGAACAACCTTATAAAACAGCATCAACCGCACTACAATATCTTGTTGAAAGACGGTAAAACATACCCATGGCTTTGCATAACAAAAGAGCCCTTTCCACGGGTATTTAAAACAAGAACACTGATTAAAGGAGCCTCATACTACGGACCATACAGTAATGTATGGGTTGTTGACACTATACTTGAACTTATAAAAAAGATATATCCCATACGCACTTGTCGTGACTATCTTACAGAAGAGAGTATTGCAAACGGGAAACACAAAGTTTGCCTTAAGTATCATATACATAATTGCGCCGGTTGCTGTGAGGGTCATCAAAGTCAGAAGGAATACCGTCAAATGATTGATGAAATCATTGAAATTGTGAGGGGCAACAGCCATAAGATAACAGAATATCTTCTCAGTGAGATACATAAAGCGGCTACAGAACTAAGGTTTGAGGAGGCTCAGGAATTCAAAGAGAGACTTGATGCCATTAACGCATATCGTGAAAAGACGGTAATCACCACCACGCATACCGGTTCTCTTGATGTATTCGGCTATATTGAAGAGGACAACATTGCATATATCAACATTCTTCATATAACAAACGGTTCTGTAACACAGGGCTACACCTTAGAATTTCACAAACGTCTTGATGAGAGCAAGGAGGAGTTGCTATCCCTTGCTATTCTTGAATTAAGAGACCGTATACAAAGTAAAAGTGGTGAGTGTTTGGTTCCGTTTATTCCTGATAATGAGATAGATGGCGTTATATTCACCATTCCACAAAAGGGAGACCGCAAGAAACTGCTTGACCTCAGCCTGCAGAATGTACGTCAATATAAACTTGATAAAATAAAGCAGGGGGAAAAACTTAACACTCAGCAAAAGGGAACTGCCCTACTCAAGTCTTTGCAAGATATTCTCAAACTTGACAAATTACCCCAACGCATCGAGTGTTTTGACAACTCAAACATAAGTGGAGAGAGCGCTGTTGCCGCCTGTGTTGTATATGACTATGCAAAACCACTTAAAAGCGAATACCGCAAATACAACATAAAAAGCGTTACCGGCCCCGATGACTATGCCTCTATGAGAGAGGTTGTTATGAGGCGTTACAGCAGAATTATAGAAGAGGGAGGCAGACTCCCTGACCTGATTATAGCCGATGGCGGAGCAGGACAAATGAACAGTATACGTGATATTGTGGAGGGAGAGTTAAAACTTCAGATACCAATTGCCGGACTTGCCAAAAACAGCCGCCACCAGACAAATGAACTTTTATACGGGAACCCGCCTGCGGTTGTGACCCTAAAACCCACTGACCCTCTCTTCAAATTCCTGGCATCAATCCAAGAAGAGGTGCACCGCTTTGCCATAACCTTCCATCGCGACAAGCGAAGCAAGAGACAGACAGCAAGTGAACTTGATGAGATACCAGGCATCGGGGAAAAGACAAAAACTGAACTGATTAAGCACTTTAAGAGTCTGAAAAGAGTTAAATCAGCAAATTTTGAGGATATAGCTAAAATTATCGGAACTAACAGAGCCTCAATTATTTACAAACACTTCAACGGTGGCGTAACGCCTTGAGAATTCAATTTTCCAAACGTCACATACAGGCATTAACAAAAAATTCGCTAAATTTGAATGTTTTTACAATCTAGTCACTTTCAACTTTCAACTTTCAACTTTCAACTTTCAACTTTCAACTTTCAACTTTCAACTTTCAATCAAATATATGGACTTTGCAGCATTTTTTAAAGAGTATCCCTTCTCTCTCTCTGAAGATGAGATAAAACTTGATGTCAAACATATAATTGACCATCACTATGAAAACACAGATAATTTCAAGAGTCGCAAGTTTCTTTACTCTGCGCTTGAGATAACATCTCTCTCCCCTACAGACTGTGAGAAAAATATTTGCAAAATGGTTGAGGAGATAAATAACATAGATGAGGAGACTCCGGAACTTCCAATGCCCGCCGCCATCTGTGTCTACCCCGCCCTTGTTGAAACTGTTAAGAACACCTTGACAGAAGATATAGGCATAACCACTGTCGTGGGTTTCCCACACGCCCAAACATTCCCTGAGGTTAAGATAGCCGAAGCGTCACTTGCCATTATGAGCGGAGCCACAGAGGTTGATATGGTTATGAACATAGGAAAGTTCCTTAGCGGAGATTACACAGACATTTTTGATGAGATTAGTGAGATAAAGGCGGCTTGCAAAGATGTTCCCCTTAAAGTCATTCTGGAGACTGGCTTACTTAAAACACCGGAGAACATATTCAAAGCATCACTCCTTGCAATAGAAGCCGGAGCAGATTTCATAAAGAGCACAACTGGAAAGACAGAGCCAACCACCCTTGCCGCTGTCTATACAATGTGCCGTGCCATCAGGGCATACTATGAGAAGACAAACATAAAAAAAGGAATAAAAATTGCAGGAGGAGTCAAGACCGTTCAAGACGCTTTGATGTACCTTACCATTGCAAAAGAGATTCTTGATGAGGAATTCATCAGTACAGAATACTTCCGTATAGGTTCATCCTCACTCGGAGAACTGCTTAAACAAGAGATAAACAAAATATGATTTTGTTTTATCTTTGAATCTGGAAATTTGGAAGAGGTGGATTCTAAGTATTTGTGAATGAAGCTTACTGAAGTAAGTGAATGAACAAATACGACGAAGGCGACCTTCCAAATTTTCAGACGTTGAAGCGGAAGTGCATTATATCCCCGTCCTGGACCTCGTAGTCCTTGCCCTCAACACTGAGTTTTCCAGCCTCCTTTACAGCCGCCTCTGAGCCATATTTAATGTAATCCTCATACTTTATGACCTCGGCACGTATAAAGCCCTTCTCAAAATCAGTATGAATGACACCGGCACATTGCGGAGCCTTCCAACCACGACGGAAAGTCCAAGCCCTTACCTCTGGTTCACCGGCGGTAATATAAGTTTGCAAATCAAGCAGAGAATAGGCAGCCTTAATGAGGCGGCTCACACCACTCTCCTTTAACCCTATCTCATCAAGGAACATCTGGCGTTCCTCGTATGTCTCAAGTTCCGCTATATCAGCCTCTATCTTAGCGGCAAGAATAAGAATTGAGGCATCCTCATCTTTTACAGCCTCTCTCACGGCCTCTACGTAGGCGTTCCCTGTTGCCGCAGAAGCCTCATCTACATTACAAACATAGAGAACAGGCTTATCTGTTAAAAGAAAGAACTCCTTGGCAAGTTTTTTCTGCTCCTTGTCAAGAACAACACTACGGGCGTTCTTACCCTGCATCAAGGCATCTTTATACTGAAGCAGCACATCACAAGCCACCTTAGCGCTCTTATCACCGCCGGCAGCCTGCTTCTGCAACTTTGTAAGCCTACTCTCCACCGTCTCCAAATCCTTTAGTTGAAGTTCCGTATCAATTATCTCCTTATCACGCACAGGATTAATGGAGCCATCAACATGTGTCACATTATCATCATCAAAGCAACGCAGAACGTGAATTATGGCGTCAGTCTCTCTAATGTTGGCAAGAAACTTATTTCCCAGACCCTCACCCTTGCTCGCACCCTTTACAAGTCCTGCTATATCAACAATCTCAACAGTAGTAGGCACAATACGCTGCGGATGAACAATCTCAGCAAGAGCGGTAAGACGTTCATCTGGCACTGTAATTACCCCAACATTAGGTTCTATTGTACAAAACGGAAAGTTAGCCGCCTGTGCCTTTGCGTTTGAAAGAGAGTTGAAAAGAGTGGATTTGCCTACATTTGGAAGCCCCACTATACCACATTGCAATGACATATTTATTTATTTTATTAACCAAGGTGCAAAAGTACTAAAAATTTTGACTACTTTTGTGGCGTTTTTACATCTCTATATGAAAAACAGCACAAAAATAACACTTATAGTCGCCGTTTCGGTTCTTGCCGTAGCGTTAGGCTTTTCAATATTTCTCATACTCTCACAAAAGATGGTAATCAAAGAGCAAACTGCGGAGATAACTGAAATAAACGCCGTAATGGAGTTTGAGAAACAGCAGAGCATTGAGGAGTTTGAGGAGATGCAGCGTCAGTATGAGGATTACTACATAAACACAAGCAATGACTCCCTGCTACGCCTTATTGATGAGGAGAAACAGAAAGTCCAGAACCTGCTTCAGGAACTTAAAACCGTAAAAGCCACAAACCGTAAGCGTATAGCGGAACTCACAAGTGAGCTTACAACAGTACGCAGCGTACTTAAAACATACATTGAGAAGTATGATTCCCTTAACACAGTAAATACTAACTTGCAAGCGGAGAACCGCCAGGTCAGAAGGCAATATGAGGAGAGCAGCCGTCAACTTGAGGAGACCCGCGCAGAGGCGGAGGAACTGGACCGTAAAGTAACTATGGCTTCAATACTTGAGGCTGTCGATATAAGTTTAAGCACCCTTAATGACAGAGGTAAATCCACACACTCACTTCGTAAAATAGCAAAACTTAAAATAGACTTTAACATATTACGTAATATAACCGCTGAACGCGGACGTAAGACAATCTATCTGCGCATTACTAACTCAAAAGAGCAGTTGCTGCCCACATCAACCCAAAACTTCTTCACATTTGAGGGAATGACTTTTGAATGCAGTGCTAAAAAAGATTTTGACTTCAGTGGTGAGACACAACCCATAACAATATTTTTTCCTGTTAAAGAGCGTTTGGTGGAAGATACATACACCATATCCATCTTCACAGACGGCAATCTGATAGGGGAGAAGAGCTTTATACTTGAATAAGCCATATGGGAAGCATCTATGTGCATATCCCGTTTTGTAAAAAAAGGTGTACCTACTGCAACTTTTACTCTACTGTAAATCTCTATGACATAGATTCTTACACTGATGCCGTATGCCTTGAGGCAACACGCCGCACCTCCTTTATGCACACAAAGAGTGTTGAGACACTCTATTTTGGCGGAGGCACACCCTCGCTGCTTACATCAGAGCAGGTAAACAAAATTTATGAGACCCTTGCATTAAATTATAACATTACAGACTTAAAAGAGTTCACTCTGGAGTGTAACCCCGATGACATAACATCAGAATTTATCAAAAATTTAAAGGCAACAAAAGTAAACCGAATAAGTATAGGTGTACAAAGCCTTGATGATGAAATACTTACATTTATAAACCGCCGCCATACAGCATCTGCCGCCATAAAAGCGGTAAGAATGCTACAAGACGCCTCTTTTGGCAATATAAGCATAGACCTCATCTACGGCATTCCAAATCAGACATTTGAAAGTTGGCAAGAGACTGTACAAAAAGCCATACAAATGAATGTTCAGCACATATCAGCCTACAACCTATCATTTGAGGAGGGGACAAAAATGTACTGTCATCGTGGTGAGGCACCTGATGATGAGACCTGCCTGAGAATGTATGAATACCTGTGCGGCAGCCTTGAGAAAAACGGATTTGATCACTATGAAATCTCTAATTTCTCAAAACCAGGCTACCGCTCACGCCATAACAGCGTCTATTGGAACGGGGGAGAGTACCTTGGGCTTGGAGCGGGAGCACACTCATATAACGGTAACATCAGACTTTGGAACGGAGATATTAAGAAAAAAGAGAACCTACTATATTGGCAAAGTGAGCATGAGGAATTAACAGAACAAGATAAATTCAATGACCTGATAGTCACCGCACTACGAACATCTGACGGCTTGGACACACAACTTATAGACCCCTTATACAAAAAAGGTTTTGAAAGAACTACAAAGAAACTTAAAGAGGAGGGGCTTGTTAAAGAGTGTGAGGGCAAGGTATCTCTTACAAAAAAAGGTATCTTTGTAAGCAATATAGTAATGAGAGAGTACATTGAGATATGAAAATAATCAACTATAAATATTCCATACTCATAGCGGCTTGCATAGTTTACCTTAGCCTTATGAAACCTCCGTCAATAGATTCCCCTCTATTAAGAATAGAGAATATTGACAAGGTTATCCACGCCCTTATGTACGCCTCTCTAAGTTTGGTTATGGCATTTGAATCAAACATAAAAAATAATCTTCTTAAATTATTGCCTGTTTTCATAATTTCCACTACCTTTGGTGGAGTAATAGAGATATTACAATCATATTTTCCACCCCGTACAGCATCTTGGGGTGATTTCATAGCCGATGCAATAGGGTCCGTCTTACCTCTTGTCATCTTACTAATTGTTAACTTAACACATTATGGAAGAGAGAGAGAAAGTAATGCGAATAGCCCTGAGTCTGGTGGAGGGAATAGGTCCCACAAGAGCTGAGAGACTTTTTGAGCGTTTTAATTCTGCGGAAGAGGTACTGCAACAGAGTCCGCGTGAAATTGCTGAAATTTGTGAAATAAACATAAATATGGCAACTGCCATAGTATCACAATTCAGTCAAGTTATAAAAATTGCCGTTGATGAATTTAATTATATAGAGTCAAGAGGAATAAAAACACTCTTCTTCACAGACCCCGATTACCCTTTCAGATTAAGAGAGTGCACAGGCTTCCCAATAATGCTTTACTACAAGGGAGAGGCTGATTTCAATAATAAAAAATATGTCTCAATAGTAGGCACACGCCGTGCTACAGAGTATGGCAAACGCCTTTGCACTAAGTTTGTTGAAGACCTTGCTGCATATAGCAAAGATATAGTGATAGTTAGCGGCCTTGCATACGGAATAGATATAACAGCACATAGAGCCGCTCTTGAATCGGGGCTTAAGACATACGGAATAATAGGTAGTGGATTTAGCAACTTCTATCCTGCTGAACATATAAAAACAGCACGTGATATGTTTGAGAGTGGTAGTGGAGTAATAACAGAACTTACACATAACTGGGCACCGCTACCAGAGAATTTTGCAAAACGCAACCGCATAATAGCGGGAATGGGAGACGCTACTGTAGTTGTGGAGAGTGCCTTAAACGGTGGCTCACTAATAACGGCAAAACAGGCACTATCATTCGGCAGAGACTTATACGCATTTCCGGGCAGAGTAGGAGAGAGGCTATCAGCAGGTTGTAATAACTATATAAAATATGACAAGGCTCATCTCATAGAGAATGCCGATGATTTTCTCTATTTTATGGGATGGAATAACAACACCTTAGGCAGAAGTAAGGACATACCGCTTGAGTATCTCAATCTCTCCCCTGATGAAACCACACTTTATGAGACCATAGAAAGAGAGAAGAAGATACATAGAGACACACTTGAACTATATTTTGGAGGAAAAATAGATGTAACAACCATTTTATTAAATATGGAGATAAAAGGTATTATAGAGCATCTTCCAGGTAATTTCTACACTTTAATTTAATTCAAAATTGTTAATAACTCTGTTAATAAACTATTGATAACATAATGATAAATAAATTTTGTAAATTCAATTTCCGGATTGGTAAATCAATTTTATAAACTACCAAATTTTCAGGCATAATTTTTACTATAAATAATTAACAAAGGTTATTCACAATTTTTTTAGAAAAGATTATTTTAATTTTCAACAAACAATTAAAAAACAAGAGTGTTTATATTTATCATAACATATTGTTATTCAATATTAAAAGTTGTTAATAAACTGTTAATAACATATAACAAAAGTGTTTATTCCAATATACCAAACAATAACTCATAATTTTTTTGACACAATTAACACCAATATTATTATCATTGAGTTTTTTTAAAAAAAAAAGAAAAAAAATATAATACAAGTAATTTTTTCTATGCTCTCGCTACTCCAAAAATCACTATTCTTTATTAACTATTCACTATTAACTAATTTTTAATGCAAGGCATTAAAAATTATACCTCACCACTCCCACTATCTGAGTTTTATGGTTTCCTTTAATCTCATCATTACCGCTTCCTATTACATTACGGTCTAAAAAATAGGTATCAGCAGCCTTTAATTCTAAGTTTAATCCCTTTACAGGATTAAACTTTAAAACTAAAAAAAACCTGCAACCAATACCATAATACTGCTCAGAGGCATAACTGTAAAGAACAGAAGGTTCATAGTTATATATTCTGTTATCATATTCAGGAATATCAAAGAAGGCGGCACCTGTCATAAAACTGAAGATATTATTAAGGCATCGCCATCCACCCGCAAAAGAGAGCATATAGCCGTAGGTAATAAGTTTATTATTGGAGATGGAATCAAAAGCATAAACAGAAGATGAAAGAGTGCTTTTAAGAGTGATACAATCTTTTACAATTAAGTTATAATTCAAGGAAAAAGAGTGTTTGAAATATGTACCAGTCTGTTTTAAAGCGGCATCGGAGTTAAAATTTTTCTCACTACTTAAAACATTATATTTAAAAAGTACGTTACTATTCTCAGAGGGAGAGTAGAAAGCCTTAAAATTAAAACTGAACCCAACAGAAGGTTTGTTTACATTATATTTAGGAAGAGAGATATTGAAAATATCAGATATAAAACTGAATTTCCAATTCTTAAAAGGAGAGGTCTCCACCCCGATGGCAAAGCCTGTCTCATCAGTAACAGAGTTTCTACTGTATGCGTTACCAAATTTGGCTTTAAAACCAAAAGGATAGTACCTAAAAAGGGCAATAAGAGAGACCTTGTCATTACAATAGACCGACATAGAGTTTATAGTTGCCACCTTCAAATTTCTGTCAATTGCCACCTCACCAGCAAAATTGAAAAATTTAATACGAAAACGGTAATCAACACCCACATTAAAAGCCTTGTCAAAAAAATCATAGTAACCTGTGAAACCAACCTTATAATATCTTCCAAAAAAACTGAAGTTGCCTCCAAGCATATAAGAAGGAGTCATATAACGTTTATCAAAATCACTTTCAGTTTTGTGATATCCCTCATTCTTATTATATTGCGTATGAGAGGTCATTAAGTTGATATTAAATGATTTTCCTCCAAAAGAGAGAGCTAATCCCCTGAAATAACCTGTTTCAGAAGAGGAATAAGAAGGTTTTATATTGTCACTGTAAATTATTGAGTTATTAAAGGTAGAAGATGAGAATGAAGAATTTGATTTGAAGACCAGTCCCTGACCAAACTGCACCCTGTAATCACCTAAATAGAGACCTTTAAAATGTTTGCTAATATTCATAAAGGCTATATGTCCGCTGTAAAAGTCAAAACCCTTGTTATATTTGAAATCAAAAGGCTCACCCTCACTCTTTGAACCTAATAAACCAACACTAAAATCCTTATGTTTGAAATAAAATTTAGTCAGAAGAGAGTAGGGTTTACCTAAATATTTACCATTCTCATAACCCTTTCTTTTTTGAAGAGTACCGCCAGCCCTCACATAAACAGAAGACTTTCCATATTTACCAATATCCTTAAAACTGAACTTATGTTCCTCATTTACATGTTTTACGGTAAGAAAAGGTATAGCCATCATCAGAGTGGATTTATCCCAACCCTTAATAAGAGAGAGTTCATAAATAGATTTAAGTTCACCATAGTCAAAAATATACTCAAACAGATTTTCAACCTGAGTTACATTTAGAAAGGGGAGAGCCTCAAGTTCATCACGCGTAGCAATATTAACATTTATAGGATTAACGGCAACATAAGAGAGCTGTTCCTTCATAGCCTCCACCTCCTCAATGGCAATATCCACCAACTCATCAGATAAATCAGAGTCAAAGGCACGCTGTAAATCCACCATCATATCATAATCAGTCTCACAAAAGGCATAAAGTGAAACAAAACAAGCCACAAAAAAGAAATTAAGTCTCACTTTTTCCTCTTTTTAAAAATTACCCCGATGCCAGCCTTGCAACACATTCCGCTCACAAGTTTATATTCAGTGTCAAAATCCAGAAAGAAACCGCCAAACCTGAGACCAAACCCAAGTGATGTGGCGGCAGATGTCTGATAAGAGACCCCGCATCTTAGAACAAACTGCCGTACAGGAGCATAATCAACACACATTGATATTCTGAATGGTTGTTTAAGTTCAATACCACCTTCAAGCGCAAGAATGACTTTTCCTGAAAAATTATAGGAAAACCCTAAACTAAAATCAACAGGCAGCCTATATCTCTCTTCCATAGATTTAACAGAGGAAAAAGTTATGTTGCGTGCTATAAGACCAATACTCAGAGCCTTTGTAGGAAAGGCTAAAAGACTTACATCAGCACCACCGGAGGCAAGAAATGAGGCATCGTGGGATGAAAAATGGCAACCATAAAAGAAAGCACGCACTCCAAACGCAATGTAAGGTTTGAACCACTTAGAAAATCCAACGGAGAGATTTATATTCCAATACTCACTGAAACCATAGAAAGAGAAACCAGCTGAAGTATTGACAACCTTCGAAGGATAAACCATACAAAGCGTACTCCGTCCAATCTCAGGCAGAAAGAAGTTATTAGAGTAATCCACGCCTATGACATTATCAGTGGCGAGAGCGTTGACAGCGTCACAATAAGAATATGGTGCGTTCAGACGTGGCACACAAGAGACCTGACCGCATAACAGAAGCGGGAAGAGTAAAGAGAATGAAAATAATAATATTTTTTTAGACATCTGTCCTTGTTAAAGGCAGGGCGGAAAAAGAGCCTCAAAAAATAAGAAGGGAAAGATTTTTGCTCATAAAGTCACAAAGTTAGAAATATTAAAATTAAATTTGCAACATATATGAGAAAAAAGTGTTTCATAGCAATAGTAGTGCTGATTTCTGCAGTATTGCCGGCTGAAAGTTCCATACCGGGTTTCAGTGAGGCACTGCAAGGCTATATACTGCCTGTGACACTCTATAAAGGCGATAAAATACCGTATATAGAGTTAAATGAACTACCCGTCTATCCTCCAATAAAGAAGGCCAAGATGGAGAAATTCTATTGGAAGACGGTAAGAGATGTAAAAAAAGTATATCCCTATGTGAAAATAGTGTCACGTGAATATGTTAAGATAAATCTCAAATTTGACACCATAAAAGATGAGAAACTCCGCAAAAAGTACACAAAAAAGTATGAGAAGGCACTACTTAAGCAGTATGAACCCATTATGCGTGAGTTCACACTCTCACAAGGCAAGATGATGATAAAACTCATTGACCGTGAGATGGACAAGACAAGTTACTCAATAATAAAGGAGATAAGAGGCGGATTTGTGGCATGGTGGTGGCAGGTATTCGCCAAACTGTGCGGAGCCGACCTCAAAGATGATTTCAACCTTCAAAAGAGTGAGAAAGACCAGATAATAGAGAGAGTTATAACACTGTATGAAGCAGGACTATTGTAATAGTGAATAGTTAATAGTGAAAAAAGAAAAGTGAATAGATAACTTTCAATTTTCAACTTTCAATTTTCAATTAAAAAATGACCATATATCTTTTAATAGCATTTATTCTGTCGGGGGTGTTGATATACATTCTCAGGAAGTTTACCGGTAAGGAGGCGAGGAAGCGTAAAACCGCTCTATTGCAGCCGGAATCTGAGAAAAAGGAGATAACGCAGGAGGCAGAACAGGAGTGTTGCGGGGCACACGAGATTTGTGAGAAGACAGGGAAATATAATCCGCAGTTCAAACCAGACTACTATGATGATGAGGAGTTGGACGCCTACAAAGGTATAAGCCCCGATGACTATACAGATGAGCAGATTGCCGAGTTTGATGATGTGCTTATGACAATGAGTGAGAAAGATGTGGCAGGTTGGCTCAAGAGCCTCACCATGCGAGGAATAGAGTTGCCTTATTCAGTAAGAGAGAAGGCCATATTAATACTTGAATCAAGATGAATTTCACAGCAAAGACATTCGCAGGGCTTGAGGGAGTGCTTGCCCAGGAACTAAAAGCAATGGGAGCCGCAAACATAGAGCAGGCACGCCGTGCGGTAAGTTTCAGTGGTGACAAGAGAACCCTCTATAAGGCAAACCTCACACTAAGAACAGCGTTACGCATACTTGTACCTATAAAAAGTTTCAAAGTTAAGACTCCTGATGATGTATATGCTGGTGTTAAGAGCATAGATTGGGATAAGTATATGTCCCTTTCCCAGACATTCCTCATAGAGCAGACCGTTTACTCTGATGTAGTGTCAAACTCAAGATTCGCCGTATATAAGGCAAAAGATGCCATAGCAGACTATTTCAATGAGCGGTACGGCAAGAGGCCAAATGTATCAGTGGCAAATCCAAACATATTTGTAAATCTCTATATAGCGGGAGAGAACTGCACCGTAAGCCTTGACAGCAGTGGTGAGCCACTCTACAAACGTGGGTACCGTGTGGCACAGACCCAGGCTCCGATGAACGAGGTGCTTGCCGCCGGACTTGTCCTGTTGAGCGGTTGGGACGCAAAGAGCAATTTTATGGACCCGATGTGCGGTAGCGGAACCATAGCCATTGAGGCAGCCCTGTTCGCCTTGAACATAGCCCCCGGAATATTCCGTAAACATTTTGCCTTTGAAGATTGGAAAGACTTTGACGCCGGGTTGCTTGATGAACTCTACAATGATGACAGTGAGGAGCGTGAGTTCAAGCATAAGATTTACGCCTCAGATATTAACCGGGCAGTGTTAGAGGTAGCACGTAAGAACATAGCGGCGGCGTCACTTACAAAATACATAGAGTTGCAGACGTCAGACTTTATGCAACTCACACCGCCCCCTACGCCACTATGTATAATAACCAATCCACCATACGGAGAGCGTCTGAAGGCGGACATTGAAAAACTCTACTCTGATATGGGCACCACCCTCAAACATAACTACAAGAACACCACATGCCACATAATATCCAGTAGCCAGGATGGTTTTAACAAAATAGGCCTGAAACCCTTTTCAAAAGTTAAACTTTATAATGGTGAGATTGAGTGTGAGTTCCGCAGTTATAGAATGTTTGAGGGAAAAATGAGGGAAAACATAAAGAATGTTAAAAAATTTCACAAATTTTAACATTTGAATTGTTAAAATCGTTATATTTGCAGACATAACAGTTTGCAAAGGTATTTTGTTGTGAAGAGAAAGAACATTGCCATATTGGCTGTCTTTATGATGCTCTCATTCATTGGGTTGCTCGGAGTTCAAATCCGTTACTCCGCTGAGTTGCTTTCAATAAAAGAGAATACCTTTGACAATGATGTAAAAAACTCTCTCTATCAGGTTAATAAAACCATAGAAGAGGAGGAGACGCTCTTTTACATTAACAAGTATTACGGAGATAAATCCAAGGTGAGCATAAGCGCCGCGTCAGTTTTGAGAGCCTATGGTAAAACTTCCAATAAAACCCTTAAGGAGCGTATTAACGTAGAGCACGTAGAGGAACTTATAAGTCAGGAGTTGGAGAACAAGGCTATAAATACGCCGTTCAAAGTTGTGTTCATAGACTATGAGGGTAATGAATTCGCATCAGACACAACCATTCTTCATTCTGACAGTATAGCGCAGGGGCAGACAAGAGTCTACTCACAAATGCTTTTTACAGGAGATTATAATCCGCGTATGAACTTTATGAGGGTGTGGTTTCCTGAGAGGCAGAGGTTTATAATGATGTCTTTAGCACCTACAACACTATTCGCCGTCATCTCCACACTGCTTCTATTTGCCGTGTTCATATCAGTTATAGTGCTTATGGAGCGTCAGCGTAAGTTAGATGAGAGCAAGAATGACTTTATGCATAATATGACCCACGAACTCAAGACCCCCATCTCAAGCATATCGCTCGCCTCACAGATGCTCTCTGATGAAGCTGTGGCGAAATCAGATAAGATGCGTCTCCACCTTACGTCAGTCATATCAGAAGAGACAAAACGTCTCAGCTTCCAGGTAGAGAAGGTGTTGCAGATATCACTTCTTGAGAATGAGAAGTCAATAATGAAATTCCGGGAAGTTGACATACACCAGATAATATCAACGGTAGCGGAGAACTTTGAGATAAAGGTGATAGGAAACAAGGGGTCACTTGTAACGGAACTTGGAGCCACAGACCCTGTTGCAGAGGTGGATGAACTCCACTTCACAAACATAATATATAATCTTCTTGACAACGCTGTAAAGTATGCTAAGGAGAAGGAACCCATAAGACTGAAAGTATCAACCTTCAATAAACAGGATGGTCAGAATACCGTTTCCATATCTATTGAGGATAACGGAATAGGGATAGCAAGGGAGGACCAGTCTCTCATCTTTGAGAAGTTCCAGCGTGTGCATACAGGTAATTTGCATAATGTAAAGGGATTCGGACTTGGACTCGCATACGTAAAGAAGATGGTTAAGAAACATCGTGGTGATATTACGGTGGAGAGCACACTTGGAGTAGGAACAAAATTTACAATAACAATACCAAAAAAACACTAACACTATGGCCGAAGAAAATGTAAGAGTCCTTCTTTGTGAGGATGATGAGAATCTTGGAATGCTGCTTTGTGAATATTTGCAGGTTAAGGGGTATCCTTGTGACCTTTGTGATAATGGAGAGAATGGTCTCAAAGCATTTATGAAGGAGAGTTATGACATCTGTATCTTTGATGTTATGATGCCTAAGAAAGATGGCTTCACGCTTGCCACAGAGGTTCACGAAATAAAGCCTGATATTCCAATAATATTCCTTACTGCTAAGAATCTCAAAGATGATATTATAGAGGGTTTCCGTCACGGCTGTGATGACTACATAACCAAACCATTCTCTATGGAGGAGTTGCTTTGCAGAATGGAGGCGGTGCTACGTAGATTGAGGGCTCAGCGTCTTGCCGAAAAGCGTACATATCATATTGGGAAATATATATTTGAATCTCAGAAGCAGCAGCTCCACTTCATAGATGACGGCTCATTTGTCAAACTAACGACAAAAGAGGCCGACCTTCTTGCGTTGCTCTGCACTAATGTAAATGAGATACTTCCACGTAACTATGCATTAAAGACAATATGGATTGATGACAACTACTTCAACGCCCGCAGTATGGATGTTTATATTACAAAGCTGCGTAAGTTCCTTGCCAAAGACCCTACAATTCAAATTATAAACATACACGGCAAGGGATATAAACTTGTTGTTCCAGAAGCAAATAAACTGTGATGATAAAGAGAATATCAATTGCTCTGATGATAGTGATTGTCTGCGCCTCCTGCAGTTTGACATCACGTATACAGAAGGCGGATAAAAAATTCGCTTTAGGAGAGTATTACCGTGCCGCTGATATGTATCGCAGAGTCTATCCGCAGGTACCTGCAAGAAACAAAAAGCTCAAGGGTTCGGTAGCATACAAAATGGGAAGGACCTACGTTTTGCTTGAGAACAACACCAAGGCGGAGACAGCCTTAAAAAATGCAGTCAAGTACGGCAGTAAGGACTCACTTGTCTATTACTACTACGCTGAGGCTTTACGCTCCAACGGCAAGTACAAGGCGGCTCTTGAAATGTACAAGAAGCAGGCTGAGACATCAGGGAACCTCTCCATAATAACCAGCGGAATAACCTCATGTAACAAGGCTATGGAGGAGTGGAAGAAGGCCACAAAATTTATTGTCACCAAAGACAAGAAGTTTAACACCCGCTACTCAGATTTCTGCCCGGCATTTGCAAGTGCTGACGCAGATGTGCTCTATTTCAACTCAACACGTGTGGCACGCGGAGCCAAGAAAAACAAGAACAGCCGCATAACAGGGCAGCGTAATAACCAGATATACTCATCAAAAACCAATGTACAGGGCGTTTGGGACAACCCTGAACTTGTGGAGGGCATAAACTCAGAGTTTGATGAGGGAACAGTCTCATTCTCATCTGATTTTCAGACGCTCTATTTTTCAATAAGCAAGATAGAGAAGGGTAAGACATTAGGCGCCGCCATCTACACCTCAGAGCGTACCGGAGCCGCATGGAGTGACCCTACACCGCTCAAGGTACTTGCTGACTCCAGCATAACTGTGGCACACCCCGCCTTAGACCCCGATGGCAAGTGGCTCTACTTTGTTAGTGATATGAAGGGTACCATAGGCGGGAAAGATATATGGCGCACCACCAAGACAGATGAGGGCTGGTCAGTGCCTGAGAACCTTGGTCCTACAATAAACACAGAGGGAGAGGAGATGTTCCCATATTTCTCCCCCGATGGCACATTCTACTTCTCAAGTGACGGACACGAAGGGCTCGGCGGACTTGACATATTTGCAGCCACATTTGTAAATGACTCCACGGGGTGGGAGGTGCGTAACCTACTGCAACCAATAAACTCACGCTTTGATGACTTTGGAATAACAGTGGCAAAAGGAGGGGAGTGGGGCTACTTCTCATCAAATCGTGGTGACCGCAAGAACTATGACCACATCTATAAATTTGAGATACCAAAACTTACATTCAATATAGAGGGAAGCGTTAAGACCGCAGCCGGCGATGATTTGGGCGATGCCGTAATAAAAATAGTGGGGGATAACGGCACCATAGTGAATGTGAAGACAAAAAAGAACGGAACATACAGCGTGCCGGTTCAGAAAGAGGCTAAATACCTTCTATTAGGCACTTGTCGTGGTTACCTTAACTCAAAATCAGAACTTGAGATTGGAGATGAGGAGAAGAGCAGAAACTTTACAGTTGATTTCTCACTTACATCAATATCCAAACCAGTCAAGATGGATAACATATTCTATGAGTTCGGGTCGGCGAAACTCACTCCAGACTCATACAAGGGACTTGACGCACTTGTGAAACTTCTCAATGATAACCCTAACATAACAATAGAGATAGGAGCGCACACAGACTACGTAGGCTCAGATGAGGCAAACAAGAAACTATCAGAAGAGCGTGCAAAGAGTGTT
>JAZLIE010000086.1:0-2347 GCA_045617165.1 Candidatus Enterocola sp.
GAGTATAAATTTATGTTTACTGCTACGGAAGCGTTCTAAACTTGTTTAGAACGCTTCGTTACATAATCTGACCCCACCCCAAACCCCTCCCTCAGGGAGTGGCTTTGTCGCAACTAAAGTTGCTCCATAAGGGTGCAAAAAAGAGATATTATAAATGAAAGGTTTAGTAATAAAATCAACAGGAAGTATCTTCACTGTAATGGATAGTGAGGGTTTGGAGCACTCTGTACGGGTAAAGGGTAGGCTGCGTCTTGATGGTTGCAGAAAAACATCTCCTGTTGCCATCGGGGATATTGTAGATGTTGAAGGTGATGTCATAACAGGTATCAATGAGCGCAAGAACTATATTATACGCCGCTCGTCCAATCTGTCAAAGGAGTCTCAAGTGCTTGCCGCCAATGTGGACCAAGCGTTACTTGTGGTCACTCTTACAAAACCAGAGACCGCTGTTGAGTTTATTGACCGCTTCCTTGTGACTGCATACGCGTACAGAGTGCCTGTAATCATTGCATTTAATAAAATTGATATATACACAGATGAGGACAAACGCCTGCTTGATGCCTACTTTAATCTGTATGAGTTAAATTTAAACTATAAGTGTCTGAGGCTTAGTACAGTGACTGGTGAGGGTATAGATGAGTTGAGGCAGATGCTTGCCGGGAAAATCACTTTGGTTTCTGGGAATTCAGGAGTGGGGAAGTCTTCAATAGTAAATTCGCTTGATGATAGTTTCAAGGCAAAGACTGCGGAGATATCTCAGGTTCACCTTACAGGAATGCACACTACAACATATTCTGAAATGTTCCCTTATGAAAAAGGCTATATTATTGATACACCGGGAATTAAAGGGTTTGGAACGGTTGATATTCAGCCTAATGAGGTGAGCCACTTTTTCCCTGAGATATTTGAAGAGGGGAAAAAATGCAAGTTTGCTGACTGCACACACACTAAAGAGCCTGGTTGTGCCGTTGTTAAGGCGGTAGATGAGCATAGAATAAGTAACTCCAGATATTGTAGTTATCTTAGTATTATGCAAGACGCCACACAAGAAAAATATAGGTAGTTATGAGTAAACTGAACAGATTTCTAATACCGTTACTTATTGTCATTGGCTTAGCCATAGTAGTAGGTTCTTTCATATTTACAAGGGGAGTTGTCCTTAGTCTGGCTCACGAGGAGCACTATAAGATGGAACTTTGTGCTGACGCCACTGAGCAGTTGATACGTTCTGATGTTAATTGTGACATAAGTTTTGAGCAGTCTGTCATTACCGGTAACACCACCATTCCTGTGTTTCTTACAGACAGTTCATATAATGTGCTCTCATCAAGAAACATAGAAAATGAAGATAAATACACTCCTGAAGAGTTGAAGGATATGGCACAGCATTTCGCCTCAAATCACCCGCCTGTAGTTGTTGATTTAGGTGACGGCAATTTCCAATATATCTGCTACGGTAACTCCAATCTCTATAAGAAACTATTCCTTTTCCCTATAGTTCAGTTCCTTGTGCTGGCTCTCTTTGCAACGCTGATGGTTACGGTCATAGTCTTTATGAAGAGTTCAGAGCAGAACAAGGTTTGGGTAGGACTCTCAAAAGAGACCGCTCATCAGTTAGGCACTCCTATCTCGTCACTTATGGCTTGGATTGAGATACTTAAGGCAAAATACCCCGATGATACAATGTTTGATGAGATGAACAAAGATGTTAACCGCCTGCAAACAGTAACGGAACGTTTTTCTCAAATAGGCTCTGTGTCAGAACTTAAGAAGGCGTGCGTCAATGATGTCATTGAACATCAGGTTCAGTATATAAGCACACGTTTCTCAAAGAAAGTCCAAATTTCATTTAACAGTGACGGCAGATATGAGGCAATGCTTAATGTCTCTCTGTTTGAGTGGGTTATAGAGAACCTTTGCAAAAATTCAGTAGACGCTATGGAGGGCAGCGGGAATATTTGCATTTGTCTGACAAGTAGTGGTGATACAATTTGCATTGATGTATGTGATGACGGCAAGGGCATTAGTCTGAAGAATAAAAACAAGGTCTTCTATCCTGGTTATACCACAAAAAAACGTGGTTGGGGACTTGGTCTGTCACTTGTAAAGCGAATAGTGGAAGAGTATCACAAAGGCAGAATTTATGTAAAATCATCAACCCCGTCAAAAGGAACCGTCTTCCGCATAGAATTAAAAAGGGTGTAAAAAAAATTATAAATTCAAATAAGAAGTGCAACAAAAAGTTTGAAGATTATGTAGGCGATGTAACGGCGAAGCGTTATTGCGGTCAAGGTTGGCGAAGCCACTTGTCTTGACCTTGACAGCAAAAGGAAAGCGAAGCCAAATT
>JAZLIE010000087.1:0-5539 GCA_045617165.1 Candidatus Enterocola sp.
CAGGCACGCCTACGTTCCTAATAGAGGAGATGCGAAACTACAAATCAGAGCTTTATGAGATTGATGGTCAGAGCGTAGATGAGAACAGTTTCAACGTGTCGCCAGAGGTTGCGGATACCGCCTTACCTATGCTTTACCAGAGCGGTTATGTCACAATAAAAGATTATGAAGACGAGTTTCAGCAATATACAATCGGATTCCCGAACAAGGAGGTTAAGATTGGCTTTATGCAATCATTACTGCCAACTGTCACCAACACACCGTGGCAAAATGCCAACAAGGCGTTGGTGACAATGACAAAAGCGTTGAAAAACGACGACATAGACACCGCTCTCACCGCCCTAAAGGCGTACATTGCCGGCATTCCCTACTATTATGAGAACAAGACGGAGCCTGCATTCCAGACAATAATGTACCTTGTCATATCTCTTATGGGTCAGTACATAAAGGTAGAGGTGAACAATGCCGTAGGCAGAACAGACGCTGTTCTTGAGACTGCAAACACAATCTATATAATAGAGTACAAGGTGGACAAGTCAGTGGAAGAGGCGTTAAAACAGATAGATGACCAGCACTACGCAGACCCATACCTTGCCGACCCACGCCGCAAACTAAAAGTTGGCATAAACTTCTCCACTGAATCCCGCACCATAGAGAGCTGGAAGGCTGTGGAGATCAGATAAATGTGACATCGGGGTATGAAGTATGACAAGGCTGGCAGCCCTCAAAGGAGGAAAAGGAGGCTATGAGAGACTATAACAACATGCAGAACATAAAGGTATTAAATACAGGAAGCACATCCATAATAACAGACCACAACGGCGAAGTAGCCCAATACTTAGCCTACACCCCGTACGGAGAGACGTTCATTGAAGAACGCAACGTTACACCGTACAAGTTCAATGACAGTGCGAGGCGAGAGCAGAATCAAGCCATGCTTGGATTATGCCGAGCCGAAGCCTGTTTTCGTGCGAAGCACAACGGAAAGGAACTTGATGCGGAAACCGGACTATACTATTACGGTGCTCGCTACTATGACCCAAGTGCGGCACTGTGGCTTGGCGTAGATCCTCTTGCCGAGAAATATCCTGGTGTGAGTCCGTATGTGTATTGCGCAGGTAACCCAGTCAAGTACGTGGATCCGGACGGAGAAAAAATAATATATGCTAAAGGATCTACTCCGTCATTTAAACAATCTGTTCAAACGGCTGTGAATTATTTATATAAATGTGGAGCATCAAAAATTGTCAATGAATTGATAAAAAATCCGAATATTATTATCACAATAAAAGAAGAAACTAGAGATATTTGTGGCTCTTATAACGGAAATGATAATGTATTAAAGTGGAATCCTAAATTGGGGTGCATGACTGATGAAGGTATTATTGTTTCTCCAACAACAATACTCAATCATGAATTTGATCATGCTCTTCAAGAAAACACGAAACATGAACAATATAAAAACGATCAGAAGATTAATGATAATGAATACAAAAATAAAGAAGAATGTCGTGTTATTAAAGGAAGTGAACAGCAGACCGCAAAAAGTTTAGGAGAGATTAAAGATAATGAAGTTACAAGAAAGAATCATAATGGAGAACCTGTTATGACCAAATCAGTTACATCAAATAAACTATGGAGTGAATATGAGTAAAAAACTAATTCTAATATTTTCTGTTTTTCCGCTATTGCTATCGTGCACTCATCGCTGTAAAACAGATGCCACTTATATCCATATTCAATATGATGATTATTTGATGGAAACCTTTTGTGCCATAAAACCATCTCGGTTTATAAAAATGAGTCCAGAGCATGAAAAATATATTTTTGACAAATGTTCAATTTGTGACATCTTAAATTTAATAAAACAAATCAAATTAAGTAAAGATACAGTGCTTTCCAATATTGATACAAGAATGAGTATTACAATTCATTATGAGAATTTTGAAGAGACGTTTTATTTTGGTGGCAATATAATGCAAGTGGATAGTGTAAAATTTCATTGTCAGCCTGATGAATTACTGGAATTGTTCAATATAGTGGACAAGCAACAAAAGTTGGAGTTGGAGGAGTATTATTTTGACTAGTTGCAATTGATAATGGTAATTCCACCACAACAGAAATATCATGGTGTGAGTCCGTATGTGTATTGCGCTGGCAATCCAGTCAAGTACGTGGATCCGGACGGGAACGCACCGTGGGACAATGAAAATATTAGAAAAGCCCAACAGCATGTTGCTGAATCTCCAAAGCCTGATTTATATGATGTCAAGTTGGTTGATGGAGAATACGGCAAGGACGCACATGTGGTGTATCTTCCAACTGGAGAAGTTACATCTACATATCTTGCAACACAATACAATCAACGCTCCGCAATTGGCAACATAATACAAAGCTGCGATCAGGAAGGAACGGGCGATTGTGCAAACAGAGGAGCCATTACTACGGCAGATTTTCGTGGAATCGCTGATTTTTGTGAGGGAGTGAGCGATGCTTGCGATGCGACAGGGACACTGTGCATAGCAACTGGGGGTGGTGCTGCTGTCGGAGGAATTTTGTATGAAGCAGGTACTGTTGCTGGATATGTTAGTGATGCGATAAATATTGGTGTGGATATATATGAGGGGAAATATAAAAATGCAGGAATACGCATACTTAATGGCATAGTTTCTACAAAATTTGAAAATATGGTGAAAACTGGCAAGAAAACTGCTGATATGCTAATTCAAAAATCTATCGATAAAACTTTTGATTTTACGACAAATTTAACAATAGAAAAAAATGAATCAACTGATAATTGAATCTATTGCATTAGTAGTTGTAGGTATTGTGGGGATAGTGGACTCCTTACTAAATTTTAGAAAATACAATAAATCAGAAAATCACATTACAAGAGTCAATAATATTGTTCAGCCGATTTTCTCTGTGTTTGCTATTATATTCGGTTTGTATTTATATATATATTACGTTTGATCCCTGTAAAAAATGAGAAAGTTGGTATTGTATTGGATAAAGTTACTGATAAAATTATAGATTATTGTGTGGATAAACTAAAGGATTAGTTATGGCAGAGAGATTTTTTTATTGTATGTTGTTTGTGGCATATGGTGTCATTACTTTGGCATTATCACCGTTATTTCAAAAAAAACAACTTGAAAAGCATCCAGATATTGGCATTATTAGATTAATTTTTCCAATTATTGGTTTATTGTTGATTGTATGTGGTATTATTATTTTTTTTCGTTAAGATGATGAATAGAATGCAGGTAAAGTCGTTTGTTATCAAAAACAGATGGAAAACATATTTGTTTTGGTGGGTTTGTCTCATATGTGTTAATGCAGTTTCAATTGCATGTATAGCAAGTTCAAATTATTTCTGGCTTATTTTTGTTTTCCTGCCAATTATTGGCATAATTACAACAATCATGGATAAAAATAAGCAGATAGTGTTTGATGACAAAGGAGTCATACTTTCTAATGGAGTAATGTGCGAATGGGATAATGTTGAATATATAGAGTTTAGGGGCTCATGGCCATCTTTAAAGTTAATTATTCAGACTGTTTCAGAATGCCATATTGAATATACTGCATTGTATGTTTTTAACTTTGAAAAACTGAAGCAATATATATCAGAGAACCATCCTAATGTACCATGTGACAATTATGTGATTGAATTACCTGGTGGTTTTGGATGGAGAACAAAATACAAACGTGAATTCAAATCTTTTAAAAAGAATCAAATTGACTGATGTTGTCTTACATTGAAAAAAGTTGACAGAATGTACGTTTTTTTTTCATGATTTTTCATCAGGGTATAGCATCAATTTAACATCGTGAAAAAAAACTCAAACC
The DNA here is from genome assembly GCA_045617165.1 of Candidatus Enterocola sp. Classification (GTDB taxonomy): domain Bacteria; phylum Bacteroidota; class Bacteroidia; order Bacteroidales; family Paludibacteraceae; genus Enterocola. The sequence continues at coordinate 3,853 of JAZLIE010000087.1, forward strand.
TCATACCGCAGGATGGACAACGGCACGGAGCACCTCTACACATACGATGAGAACGAGCGACTGCAAAGTGCGCGCCTTGTTGACGGAGAGGTAATCACACTGAGCCCAAACACCTACGGCTATGACGCTATAGGCAACATAATACAAAGCTACGATCAGGAAGGAACGGGCGATTGTGCAAACAGAGGAACCATTACTACGGCAGATTTTCGTGGAATCGCTGATTTTTGTGAGGGTGTGAGTGATGCTTGCGATGCGACAGGGACACTGTGCATAACAACTGGGGGTGGTGCTGCTGTCGGAGGAATTTTGTATGAAGCAGGTACTGTTGCTGGATATGTTAGTGATGCGATAAATATTGGTGTGGATATATATGAGGGGAAATATATAAATGCATTCAATAGGACTGCCAATGATTTTGTATCTGGCATATTTGGACATAAAATGCGTACGGGTCTTGATAAGGTTGATCAACTGTTACAAAAGGGGATCGATAAATTAACAGATACATTTACTAATAAAACCCTACAAGATGAATGAGTATATTGTAATTTGTACCATTTCAATTACATTAGGTGTAATTGGAATCTTGGATAGAATAATTAATCATCAAAACTACAAGACTTCTACTAATCAAATCACAAATATATACAATTATACCATTCCGATTATGTCTATTTGCTTGATAATTGGAGGCGTAGTTGGTTTTGTGTGTCTGTTCGTATATTAAAACAACTATTTATATTGATGAAAAAAGATGTCTGCAGAATATATCATTGATGTATATAACGATGTGAATTCCAAATGGAATAACACTGATAACTGGTTTAACTATTATAATTTTGGCTATTAATGATTGAAGTATCAATCTTTCAAAAGAAGAAACAACTATTTGAGTGCTTTTTGTCCATTCTGTTTTCAATTCCTTTTATAGTAGGTCCTATTATTATTTGGAGCACACCACATATTGAAAATAGCAATACGAGTGGTTTCTTATTGTTGTTAACGAATGTATTATTGGCACTCGTTTTTCTTTATGGCTTAATCGAGTTATATTCATGCATAATAAGTGTGATTTACGATTGGACAACAACCATTACCATTGACCAGAAAATGCAGTATGTGGTGTATTATAACAAGTATACTGGAGAAATAAAATTTCATACGGATGATATTGTAGAAGTTACCCATTTATCAAAGAACTATCCCAGAATGATGCTTGTTTATGTAAGAGTCTTGTTAAGAGATGGGAAAAAGATCATCATAGGACATTTTGTTGACACGTGTTTTATAACTAAACTTTATCTAAGGAATTGTAAGTATGAACATGCAGAATCAGCAGTGTATGAGGATTTTTTGATTTCAATGATGCATTGGAAACATAATTTGTCTTATACTGAAAAAAGTTGACAGAAGTTGCGGATTTGTATGTGTTTTGTCTTTTGGTTCAAAATCCACGGAAAATGCTTACCTTTACGGCTGCTACTACGCCGGCACGCAGCGTATGGCGTCAAGGGTGGAGTTCATGCCAAAGGGAATGGGTGAAGAGCCGGAGCAACCCATTTGGAAAGCACATCCATAATAACAGACCGCAACGGCAATGTAGCCCAATACTTAGCCTACACCCCGTACGGAGAGACGTTTATAGAAGAAAGGGACGTCACACCGTACAAGTTTAATGGAAAGG
>JAZLIE010000088.1:0-4162 GCA_045617165.1 Candidatus Enterocola sp.
ACAACGCTGCAATGCTGGAAAGATTTATTTCAATGTTCGGGAAATCACCGAACATTAAATTAAATAACACTATTTTCAAAGAGCTTTTATTCTATGGCGTCAGAAACGCCGCTTAATTTTTTATTTTTAACGAACTATTGAATTATTAATTATTAATTAAAATGAAGGTAGCGTTAATTGGTTATGGCAAAATGGGGCATATAATAGAGAGAATAGCCCTGAGCAGAGGTCACCAGGTAGTGGCGCGTATAGATATTGACAATCAGGAGGATTTCCACTCTGATGCCTTCCGCAGTGCCGATGTGGCTATTGAGTTCACCGCTCCAAGCGTGGCTGTAGAAAACTATAAAAAGGCTTTTGCAGAGGGAGTCAGTGTTGTTTCAGGCACTACAGGCTGGACAGACAAGATGCCTGAGGTACAAGCGCTATGCAAAGAGAAAGGGCTTGCCTTCTTCTGGACATCAAACTTCTCTCTTGGTGTAAACATATTCTTTGCACTTAACAACTATCTTGCAAAGATTATGAACGGTTTTGACAATTATAATGTTGATATGGTTGAGACTCACCATATTCACAAACTTGACGCCCCAAGCGGTACGGCTGTCACTCTTGCGGAAGGGCTTTTGGCAAACATTGACCGCAAGCGGAGTTGGGTTCTTGGCAAGGAGCAGGACGCCTCTCAGATAGGTATTGAGGCTATACGTGAGGGCGAGGTTGCGGGAATTCACACAATTCATTATGACTCTCCCGTTGATGAGATAACAATAACCCACAGTGCAAAGAGCCGTGAGGGTTTCGCTCTTGGTGCTGTTCTTGCGGCAGAATTCACATACGGCAAGAAAGGCGTTCTCACAATGCAGGATATGCTTAGGTTTTAGTGAATAGTTAAAAAAGAAAAAATAAAAGTTCCCTCCTAACCTCCCTGAAGGGAGGAATAGATTGTATAAAATATTAACTTTCAATTATATGAAGCAGTGGATTAAGTTCTCTATAGCGGCAGTTCTGTATGTGCTGTTTATTGTGTGGGTGGGAAACTATTGGTGGCTTTTCCTGCTTCCGTTCATATTTGATATATACATTACTAAATTTATTCCTTGGACATTCTGGAAAAAGACCAAGAACAAGCATCTCTACACTCTGTTCAGTTGGATTGACGCCATACTGTTCGCTCTTGTGGCTGTCTATTTCATAAACTTGTATATTTTCCAAAACTATCAGATACCGTCATCAAGTCTGGAGAAGTCTCTGCTTGTTGGAGATTTCCTATATGTGAGCAAGGTTAGTTACGGGCCTCGTGTGCCTATGACTCCGCTCTCAATGCCTCTCACACAGCATACTCTGCCTGGAACAAGGGATACAAAGTCATATATTGAGTGGCCTGAATGGGAGTATAAAAGACTTGCCGGCCTTGACACAATTCACGCAATGGACATAGTTGTGTTCAACTTCCCTGCGGGTGACACAGTCGCAACTTATCAGCAGAACCCGGACTACTATTCCCTTTGCGCTCAAGTAGGGGCGAACTCCCTTATGAGGTTCGGACTTGATGTCAAGTTGCCACAGGATATGTGTATGGCTGAAGGTAGAAAGGTGATAAAGAACAATCCTGAGCAGTTCGGGCGTGTTATCTGCCGTCCTGTTGACCGCCGTGAGAACTATGTGAAACGCTGCGTGGGGCTACCTGGTGACTCATTGCAGATTATTGACAACAATATCTATATTAACGGTTCAGCCATAAAAGAGCCTGAGAACAAGCAACTTAACTACTTTATTGAGACCGATGGCAGAAATATCTCAGAAAAACAATTTGATGAGATAGGTGTGAGCGTTGATGACCGTACCTTGGTAAACGGAATATCAGGAGCACCACAGATTTTCACATATCTTGGTATTCAGCCCACGACATCGGGGCGGTACAACCCTGTATTCTACCTGCCTCTTACAGCCGCTATGGCAGATAAAGTCAAGTCTCTGCCTAATGTAACAAAGATTACAGTTGACCCAGGCGTGTTCAGCGGTCAGGTCTTCCCTGCCGGCAAGTACTATCCTGAATCATACAAAGGTTGGACAAGAGACAACTACGGACCTGTTTACATTCCCCGCAAAGGCGTCACAACAGAGTTGACAATTGACAACCTGCCTCTGTATGAGCGTATCATCAAGAACTATGAGGGGAATACTCTTGAGGTTAAGGACAGCACAATATACATTAACGGAGAGGCGGCGGACTCATACACGTTCCGTATGAACTACTATTGGATGATGGGAGACAACCGTCACAACTCAGCCGACTCACGTTATTGGGGTTTTGTTCCGGAAGACCACATCGTAGGCAAGCCAATATTTATCTGGCTCTCTTGGAACAAGGACGCCACTCTTACAGGCAAGATTCGTTTCAACCGACTCTTCAACAAGGTTGACAATATAAAATGAGCGTCATAATCTCATCAACATACCTTGGCAGTACGGCACTCTATAAACTTATGGCTGGCAGTGCCGATGTTTTAATTGAGGTTAATGACCACTACAACCGTCAGACCTTCCGTAACCGCTCTCTTATTTCAGGTCCCAACGGAGTGGAGACGCTTACAATTCCTGTTATAAAACCACAGGATAAAACACTTGTAAAAGATATTCTTATTGACGGTACGGAGTGGCAGACACAACATTGGCGAACAATTGAGGCGGCATACAACTCCAGCCCCTTTCTTGAGTTCTACGCAGATGACCTGCTCCCTTTCTACACAAAACAATACCGTTTTTTAGCCGATTTTAATTTTGAACTGCAGCAATGTATGGCTCAACTGCTTGGAATCAAGTGTAAGTTCTCATTTACAACCGCTTTTCACCACGATGTCATAAATGATTTTCGTAGTTTGGTGGAGAAGAAGTCCGTTATTCCGGCGGAACTTACGGTAAAGCCATATTATCAGGTTTTCAGAGAGAAATCAGGCTTCAAAGCAGGACTAAGCGCCCTTGACCTCCTGCTTAATGAGGGGCCGGAAGCGGTGCTTTTTCTTCAGTAGAGTGCCCGAAAGTCACACTCTCTTCAAATCCTCGGAAATCTGCTGTGTGAGTTGTTCAGTAGTCTCAAATTTCTCCTCTGAACGTAGGAATTTGACAAACTCAATTCTCATTTGCTTGCCATAGATGTCTCCGTTGAAGTCTATAATGTGAACCTCTATGGTCTTAACAGTTTTCAAGTCTATGAATGTAGGTCTTACGCCTATGTTGAGAACTCCTTTGTAAGATTTGCGTTCCCCCTCAATGTTAACTTTCACTGAATAGACTCCGCCCATCGGAATAAGTTTGCGGACATCACTCAGACATATATTTGCGGTAGGGAATCCTATTATTTTGCCAACATTGCGTCCGTGTACAACGGTGCCTTCAATAAAGTAGTTATAGCCCAAAATCTTACTTATGCTGTCAACCTTCCCCGCCTCAAGTTCCCTGCGTATGGCTGATGAACTGACTTTGTTTTTTGCCACAAGCATAGCCTCTGCCTGACCAACCTCAATTCCAAACTCCTCCCCGATTCTCTTGTAATAGTCAAAACCGTGCTCACGGTCACTGCCAAAGTGGTGGTCATAACCTACAAGCAGATATTTGACATTCAACTCAGTAAGCGTATGGTGCATAAAGTAGGAACTTGTCTGCTCAAAAACTGACTTGCTCTTTATTAGATAGCAGGCGTCGATGCCCTCTTTCTCCATTATTTTAAGACGTTCCGCCGTTGTTGTAAGCAGGCTTGGTACGTATGTCGCCTTCATAATTTCACGCGGGTGTTGCTTGAAAGTCACTATCAAAGTTTTGAGACCTCTCTCTGCGGCGGCTTGCTTCAATGTGGAAAGAAGAGCCTTATGACCAAGATGCACACCGTCAAAGAAACCTATCGCACACGCATATCCGACCTCTTGAGGTGCCTGGCATATATCTTCAAAAACTGTCATAAAAGTAAAATTTCCGCAAAGGTACAATTCTATAAGAAAAGTACAAAAATTCAGACACTTTTTTTTGTAGGTAAAGAGTCAAGTATCAAGTGCGAAAATATTAAAAATGTTTGTAAAATTCTTTCATCGGGGTTGAGAACTTTAATTTTTCTCTCGGTCTCCTGTTTATTTTATATTGAACTTCCTTTATATAATCATCGCTAAACGTG
>JAZLIE010000089.1:0-6818 GCA_045617165.1 Candidatus Enterocola sp.
ACGGATTTTGGTTCCACACAATAGGTCAGCGTAAGGGGTTAGGACTTAGTGGCGGACCTTGGTATGTTGTAGGAAAAAATGCTACCGAAAATATAGTCTATGTATCACAAGGCTACGATACTGAGAAACAATATGGCACTCAGATACCACTTGAGGGCATACACTTCATAACAGAGAATCCTTGGAATGCAATTCCTGCAGAAGGTGTTGATATATCATTCAAAATTCGCCACACCCCGGAGTTTACAAATGGTAAACTTACAAGATGTGGCGAAGGATATTTAATCAACTCTGAAAAACCCATTCAAGGCATTGCACCAGGGCAGTACGGAATCATCTATTCTGCAGATAAGAGAATCTGTTTGGGAAGCGGAGTGATCTGTTAGTGAAAAGTTAATAATGAAAAAATAAAAGTTCCCCCCAACCCCCTAAAGGGGGAGTTTTACCTCACTTTTCTTTTTTCACTTTTCTTTTTTCACTTTTTTAATTATCTCCATTCCTGTGCGGATTGCAGCCTCGTTTTGTGGAAGCAGGTTCCAGTGACGTTCAGGCAATGATTTCTTAAGACCAAGCATTACGTGCTCAATATCTACAATAGGGCATAGTTTCAAGAAACCGCCTAAAATAAACATATTGAATGACTTGGCTGCATTCAGTTCCATAGCCTTATCCATTGCGGCAGTGCTAAAGATATTAATGTCAGTATGTGTGGGAGCCTTTGTAATTCCGTATGGGTCATAAATAAGTCTGCCACCTGGCTTAACTTTAGACTCAAATTTGTCAAGTGACTGCTGATTAAGAATAATGGCAGTATTATATGTGTTAAGCACAGGTGATGAAATAGGGTCATCACTTATTATTACGGTAACATTTGCTGTACCGCCACGCTGTTCAGGACCGTAAGCAGGCAGCCAACTTACCTCTTTGCCTTGCATAAGACCTGCGTATGCAAGAATTTTACCCATAGACAATACTCCTTGTCCACCAAATCCAGCGATAATTATCTCCTCTTTCATAAAATTTTATTCTAAAATTTTATGCATGTTTGTTCGTGACTCGGCATAATCAGGCAAACCTGATTCCTAAGTTTTCCAATGTGTCCATCTCAGAATAAATTCTGGCTGGACCCTTTGTAAAACTTAAATCTGCTACGCAGATTCTGCTCTCGCTACTCCAAACAGTCATAAATATTAACTATTAACTTTTCTTTTTTAACTTTTAACTATTCTTTAAGTCTCCTATCGGGTAGGCTTTGAACATGTTCTCCGTCATCCAAACGTTGGCATCGGCGGGAGACATCTTCCAACCTGAGTTACAGGTAGATACAATCTCAACAAACGATGCGCCCTTCTTCTCAGGCTCCATACAGTTCATAAACGCCTTTTTAATGGCAGCCTTGGCCTTACGCACCGCAGCGGCTGTATGGACACTCTGACGTGTTACATATCTTGTGCCTTCAAGTTGAGCGATAAGATTTGAAATAGGCAGGTGATAGCCGTTAAGGGTTACATCACGTCCGTATGGGCAAGTTGATGTCTTCATACCCTCAAGAGTGGTAGGAGCCATCTGACCACCTGTCATACCATAAATTGCGTTATTGATAAAGATTAATGCAATGTTTTCACCACGATTACAAGCGTGTATAGTCTCCGCTGTACCAATGGCGGCAAGGTCACCATCGCCTTGATATGTGAACACAAGTCTGTCAGGAAGCAGACGCTTGATGGCTGTAGCCATTGCTGGTGCACGTCCGTGTGCGGCCTCCTGCCAATCAATATCAATATACTTGTATGCAAACACAGCACAACCTACAGGAGATATTCCTATTGCCTTGTCATTCAAGCCAAGTTCCTCTATTACCTCCGCTATAAGTTTGTGAACAACACCGTGGCTGCAACCAGGGCAGTAGTGCATTGTCTTGTCATTGAGTAATTTTGGTTTTGCGTAAACCAAATTCTCAGGTTTAATTATATCTTTTGTTGTCATCATCGGGGTTTATTTAATAATCTTTTCTTTTAACGCATCAAGAACTTCACCTGGAGTTGGTACTATACCACCTGTGCGTCCAAAGTGCTCAACAGGAACGGCACCCTCAATGGCAAGGCGTATATCCTCAACCATCTGACCGGCGTTATACTCAACAGATAAGATTCCCTTAACCTGCTTCCCAAGTTCCTTGATTCTTGCATACGGGAATGGGAATAGAGTGATAGGGCGGAGTAGTCCTACTTTCAATCCTTTGGCACGTGCAATTTCAACTGTCTTTTGACAGATACGGGCAGCAGAACCAAATGCAACAAGCAGATATTCAGCATCTTCCGTCATAATTTCTTCAAATCTGACCTCATTCTTCTCAATCTCAGCATATTTTGCCTGAAGAGCAATATTACGGCGTTCCATTGGTTCAGGTTCAAGTTCCAGAGATGTAATGACATTAGGCTCACGGTTTGCAGGACGACCAAGAGAAGCCCAAGGGCACTCTTTGCGTATCTGCTCCTCTGTACGTCGTGGTTGATAGGGTGGAAGAACCACTTTCTCCATCATCTGACCAATAAGACCATCGGCAAGAATAACAGTGAGTATATTGTACTTAAATGCAAGGTCAAAGCCAAGACCCACAAAATCAGCCATTTCCTGAACACTCTTAGGTGCAAGGGTAATCTGCTTGTAGTCTCCGTGTCCACCGCCTTTTACAGTTTGGAAATAATCTGCCTGTGAGGGTTGAATAGTGCCAAGACCAGGACCGCCACGCATAACATTCACCACGAGGGCCGGCAGGTCAGCGCCTGCTATATATGAAACACCCTCCTGCATAAGGCTGAAACCAGGACTTGATGTAGATGTCATTACTCGCTTACCACAGCCTGCGCCGGCGTAAACCATATTAATAGAGGCAACCTCACTCTCAGCCTGAAGCACAACCATACCTGTGGTCTCCCAAGGCTTGAGTTTCATCAGGGTCTCCATAACCTCAGATTGCGGGGTTATAGGGTAGCCGAAGTAACCGTCACAACCACAGCGGATTGCGGCTTCAGCAAGAGCCTCATTACCCTTCATTAATCTTACTTCTTCACTCATAATTATTCTTCAATTTTTACTTTATATACAGAAATACATCCGTCTGGACATACAATTCCGCAACTTGCACAGCCTATGCAGGCATCGGGTTTCTCCATATATGCGTAATTGTAACCTTTGGCGTTAACTTGCTTTGACATAGCAAGAACTTTTGAAGGACAGGCAATAACACAAAGCCTGCATCCCTTGCAACGGTCATTGTTTACCTCAACAGCACCTTTAATTTTACCCATTTTTATATAAATTTATTGGTCATTCTTAAAATTCGTGCGAATATACAAAAAAAAGTCGTACCATAGTCATTTGATTTTTAAATAATTGATTATTTTTGTAGAGGATATTTCATTATGGTTAAAATATGAAGCAAAACAGACAAATATTACTTCCGGTTGATTTTGATGATGTGTCAGATATGATGCTCAAGTTGGCGTTTTTCCTTGCCAAGTCAATTGACGCTACCATCACGCTTTTCAATGTGGTTAATGACCGCAAGATTTCTGATGTGAATTTTGCTCCGGTAAGTGAGAAGATAGAGGCTCTAATCAAGAACGGAGACCTACAAAAGGCTAATTATCAATTTGTTATAAAGAAAGGTGTGCCAGAGGCTGAGATTCTTAAATATTCTGAGCAGAATGGCGTCTTTCTTATAATAATGGAGACAAGGGTCAAGCAGGAGAAACAGAAGGAGTTAATTGGAAGCATTACAGCCGAGGTTATAGATGCGTCAGAAGTTCCTGTAATGGTTATTCCAAAAGGAACCGATGTTATCGGGCTCAAGAATATGTATAATGTAGGGTTGGCAACCTCAATGCGTAAGTTTGATGACCTCACATTCCAGAATTTTATGGAATTTATGGATACTTTCCCTGATTTTAAGTTTGAACTTACAATGGTTCACATACAAGAAAAAGGGGAGGACGCCTCAAATTATGAGAAGGTTATGAAACAGATGGACGCATACGTCTCTGAGTTTCATAAGGGCATAAAAACCTCATACGCAATTATTCCTATGGAAAAATCCATTTCCACAGACCTGATAACATATTTCCAGAACTCTTCATTCAGTTTGTTGGTTGTAAAAAACAATCTGCGTTCAATTTTCACAAGATTATTCAAAACCTCAACCACTAAGAAACTTGTATATCACGCCCAGGTTCCGCTTCTTGTATTCCCAAATGACGCAAGAACGTTGAGCAAACTAAAACTTCTACATTAAAATAAATTTGCGGCTTGTGTTATAATTACGGCTTCACTTTGTTTGCCGTGATTATTTTGTTTTATTTATTGTCAGTAAATAAAATTAAATAAATTTGTTTATTGCCAATAAATAACTTATATTTGTAGCAAAAATATAAATATTATGAATAAAGATGTTTTTAAGCAAATAATTGTAGAGGGACAATATGAGATAGAGAATGTTGAACTTTATGACAGACCGTTCAGATTTGAAGAAAACGGCAGATATGTTTTTGTTGGAATAAGGCAGGCCGGTAAATCTTATATGCTGTATAAAAGGGCAAAGCAGTACATTGCATCGGGTCATAGCATAAAAGAAATAGTATATGTTAACTTTGATGATGAAAGATTACTTGGAATGACGTCTGCTGATTTTGATTTGATTTTGCAGGCTTATAAATCAATGTTTGATTATAATCCAATACTTTTATTTGATGAGATTCAGAATATTACGGGGTGGGAACACTTTGCCAGAAGGCTTGCAAATCAGAAATACCAAGTGTTTATAACCGGCAGTAATGCAAAAATGTTAAGTAAGGATATTGCAACTGTTCTTGGTGCAAGATTTTTTGACGAAAAAATTTTCCCATATACTTTTTCAGAATTTTTGGGGGCTAGGGGAGTGAATCTTGATGAAAATTGGGAATACACTAACCAAAAAGAAGAGGTGCAAAGAGAATTCTCTGTCTATTTTAGCTGGGGTGGTTTTCCTGAGTTGCTGATGTATTCAAACAAGCGGCATTGGCTGAACGGATTATATGAAAAAATTATCTTAGGAGATGTAATATCAAGAAATAAAATAAAAAATGAACGGGCTTTAAGACTAGCGGTTAAAAGATTGGCAGAGAATGTAAAACAACCTACGTCATACAATAGATTGTCAAATTTAATAAAGAGCACCGGCATTTCTACAAATACAGCTTCAATAATTGAATACGTAACATATTTAAAGGAGTCCTGTCTTATTTTTACTATTGATAATTTTGCCTCTAAATTTGTTGAAAAAGAGAGTGTGAAAAAACATTATTTTGTTGATAACGGATTACTTAGCATATTTTTAACAGATCCTAACACATCTTTATTGGAAAATTTATGTGCAATATTTTTATATAAAAAATATTATAATGATGATGAACCGAAACTTTATTATTATAATAAGAATATAGAGGTTGATTTTTTTATTCCTGATGATTCTATTGCCGTGCAGGTTTCTTATTCATTGAGCGACTACGATACACGTATGAGAGAAATTAATTCACTTGTTACATTAAATAAAATTCATCCATTGAAATCAGCGCAGATTATTACTTATGATGAAGATGATATAATTGATGCCGATAATCTTAATATACAAGTGATTCCTATCTGGAAATGGCTGTTGTTGTAATCGGCTTGTGTTATAATTAATATTATGTTAAATAGATTTTTTAAATATACTCCATCTTATGCTTAATATTTTACTGTGTCAAAATCTTGTATTACATTTGCAAGTGAGTTCAAATCCAAACTTTGTTTTTATGTATGCAGATAATTTAAGTAAAAGAATTTTATTAACTGATACATCCACAGAACCAACTGATGCTCAGTTAAATATGATTATGGAAGATGCCATATCTGATGTGAATGCACAAAATCAGGTATGGGTTGATAAATGGGATGATTTTAATGCACATATTATGAAATGTATGAAAGAAGGTGCTAAATATGGCATGCATTAATATCTGGGCTGCCATGTTTATGCCCCTATCCTAACTAAAATCCTGAATATCTGAAATTTATAAAAACAAATCCAATTATAAAAAAAATATAATACTTTTTTTATAATTGGGTAAAATACAATAGCAAATCTATTTCGCACAGACAATAAAATGTATATCTTATCAATTTTATTGTCTATGGACAATAAAAACACACTACTCCACCTTAGTTAAACCACTTGAACACCGATGCAGGAATTACTGATTTCTTGGCAGCCAGTGTGCCACAATGTGGTTAAGGCATTCATTATTGTTGATTAATCAGTGCCTTTACTGCATTAATGTATGATAATGCTTGTTGTTTGAGTTCTAAAGCGAGTTTTTTGTCACAAAAGAAAAAATCATCATAGTCACCACTCTGACGTTTCTCAAATAATGTGGCAAACGCTTTACCTTACATTTGTTTCACACCACTGTGTGTTTGAGCATTTATATTTTTCTTCAAGAATAAGGCTATCGTTGCATAATAACACGCATAATACAACCTGTTTACAGCCGCCAAATAATGTTCACTATTAATCATATAATCAGCTTCTTCCAATGATTCTTTGGAACGCTCTAATCTATAATCAATGATTGTCTGTCATCAGGTGATAATGTCTCAATCATAACGTAATGCCCTCATTTATAATATTAATATAAAAAGGAGTCTTAAATGATGTGACCCCAAAAAGTTGGACGGTTAAAGATTAAAAAGCTATTGGTAAAGAGTTCGGTATTGCACCGGACTCTTTCCTTTTAATCTCA
>JAZLIE010000090.1:0-32195 GCA_045617165.1 Candidatus Enterocola sp.
AGTTTTACCCTCTTCCATCATTTGAATACACTTCAGGAATTCCTCATGTGTACTACATGTTTTTCTTGTTTGTTTCTTTTTGTCTGACATTTTACAGAAAGTTTTTTGTCTAACTTTCTGGGTTCACATCAGCCAGACACCACAAACCATAGCGGAAGAGGAGGGTCAAGGTACCTTCCCATTGCTATAACAGAAAAGGGGTTGCAAGTGTTAAAATCACTGATGAAAAGTTATGTAGATGTTGACTTTAATGATGAGCCATCAATACCAACCATATATGAAGAATCGTGGTCCGAAGGCGCTGTAGTGCTGTATCAGCCTAACGATGATATAAAAATTGATGTGCGGGTTGAGAATGAAACTGTGTGGCTCACGCAGGAACAAATGTGCACACTTTTTGGTGTAAACAGGAACACAATAAGTCATCACATAGGAAATGTTTTCAGTGAAAAAGAGCTTGAAAAAAATTCAGTATGTCAATATTTTCGACATACTGCCAATGACGGGAAAACATACTCTGTTCAGATATATAATCTGGACGTGATTATCTCCGTTGGGTACAGAGTTAAATCTATTCAAGGCACTTGGTTTCGCCAATGGGCAAACAAGGTCATCAAACAGTATGTGATGAGGCAAGGTGCTTGTAATTACAGGCTTGACTTAATTGAGAGAAAATACGAACAACTTGACTGCTGTCTGCATAAAGAGGTTAAAGAACTGAGGGAGCAGGTTGAATTCTTTGTGGACACCAAACTAAAGCAGGAGTACCACTTTATGGACGGGGAGTTCATAAAAGCCTCAAACGCCTATATTTCAATCTACAGGAACGCTGCTGAAAGCATTGTCATCATTGATAACTACATTGAGCCCAAGACGCTGGCACTACTTAATGGTATAAAGCCAGGCGTTGATGTGACGCTGTTCAGTGACAACATAGGCAACTATCTGACCGCCGATGAGTTGCGGAAATTCTCACAGGACTATCTCAACCTGCATATCTCATTCAAGCGTACAAACAAAAAGTTCCACGACCGCTACATTATATTGGACTACAAGACCAAGAGTGAGAAGATGTTCCACTGCGGTCCGTCATCAAAGGATGCTGGAAGGAAGGTCTCATCTATTGTACAGGTTATGGACATTGAAGCATTTTATATGGGGATTGACTCTATGATGGAAAGCCCAAACTGGTACACCATATCTTGAAAGCACCACGGGTAAATGGAAACTGAACTTACCTTATTATTATGGATGAGGGAGGCTGATTAAGCGTCAGTGTATGGCTCAATGTGTATGGAAATCTGGGTCTCTTGCCCGAAGTGTGATATGAGGGCGTTTTCAACCTCTGTGCATATATCGTGGGCTTCAACTACCGTAAGATGCGGGTCAACAACAAGGTGCGCCTCAATAATTATTGACGGGCCATTGCGGTGTGTCTTCAGTTCGTGAATGTTGTGAACTCCTTGCACGCTTTCTGCAACACTCATAATCTCATCTTCCATCTTCTTTGGAAGTGAGACGTCAAGCAACTCACGTATTGCCGGCATTGCTATTTGAATGGCAGATACAATAATCATTATTGCAATTAAACAGCCAGCAATGGGGTCAAGCACAGTGAATTTGTTGCCAAGAAGCATTGCGCCGCCAATACCTATAAGTGAGCCTATTGATGAAAAGGCGTCGGAGCGGTGGTGCCAGGCGTTTGCTATTACAACAGGGCTGTCAACCTTCTTGCCCACATATACTGTATAGTGGTATAGAGCCTCTTTTGCCACTATGGAGGCTACTGCCGCCCAAAGTGCTATGGCTGTTGGTGTTGCTATTATTCCGCCGTTTATAACTGAAATAATATCCTCAATGCCTGATATTATCATCTTGCCTGCCACAAGCAGCAGAAGCAGGGAGACCATTAGTGTGGCGAAGGTCTCAAACTTCCCGTGCCCGAAGTTGTGGCTCTCATCTTTGCCTTGTGATGAGATATGTACAAATATAAGCACCACGATGTCACTCACAAGGTCACTCAGTGAGTGTATTCCGTCAGACACCATAGCGGAACTCCTGCCCACAATACCTGCGGCAATTTTACCTGCGGTCAGCACCACGTTAACCGCAGTACCAACCAGCGTCACTTTTGTTATTTTACTCTGACGTGTGTTCATAATAAAGAGAGAGTGCCAAAGCACTCTCTTCTATAGTGATCCCGTCGGGATTCGAACCCGAGACCCACAGCTTAGAAGGCTGTTGCTCTATCCAACTGAGCTACGGAACCATCCTTTTTGCGAGCACAAAGATAGTAAATTTTTTATTAAAACGGATATCCCACAGCAAAATGTAGGGCGGTATCTTTTGTTATGTTCCAACCTGGAACAAATCTCCACTGCTTGCCTGGCTCTTGAGCGGGGTCAAAGGCTTTGAGACCCCAATCCAAACGCACTACAAAGAAATCAAAGTTAAGTCGCAAACCTATTCCGTAGCCGAATGCAATTTGTTTATAGAAGCGGTTGAATTTGAACTGCCCCTCGGCGGAGTTCTCATCATTGAGTGTCCAGATGTTTCCGGCGTCAAGGAAAGCGGCGAATTCAAGTTTCCAGAACAGAAGCGTGCGGTACTCAATATTAATGTTAAGGTTTATGTCACCACTCTGTTTCATATAGTCTATCTTTTCAGTAGCGGCATAGTTTCCTGGTCCTAATGAACGAGCCGACCAGCCTCTCACGCTGTTTGCTCCACCGCCATAATACCTCTTTTCAAACGGAAGTGTGTTGGAGTTTCCGTAGGGAACGGCAACGCCTAAGGCAAAGTGGTAAGCCACAGTGTTCTTGCGGTCAATAACATTGCGGAAACAGAAGTCAAAGTCAACTTTAGCATATTCTGAGAATGGAATTTTTCCAATCAGGTATGAACCGTTCTCATTTTTAGGAGCGTTGGCTGCGGCGCATATTCCATAGAGTATATTGCCGCCTGTCTCAACAGCGGCGCGTACGGAGTAGTTATTGCGATATTCGCCCACTTTTTGAGTTGAGTAGGTTATGGCATATCCGGTTCTAAGTATAAAGTGGTCCTCATAACTGTATTTAAGCAATGATTTGTCAATGGTCTTCTGGAACTCTTCACTCTTATATGGCAGATATACATAGTTCAGGTCAATGAGGTCAAGTTGGTGTGTCAGACGGCTTGTCTTGTACCAGCGGTAGCGCATACCCACACCTGCAATGTTACGTACATAATCCTGACGTGTCTGATATGAGAAGTTCAGATAGACTTCTGTGTTTGCGGTGCTGTTTAGCACAAAATCTCTTTTCAGCCCAGGTAGCAGCATAATGGGGAAGGTGAGAGATGCTTCCGCGGTTACTTCCCAGATGGAACGTTTGGTAATAATGGACTCATTACCGCCTCTCAAACTGAATTTGAACTGCTCACCGCCACGGAATATGTTTCCGTGCGTGTAGGTGAACTTACCTGCAAGTCCGAAATCACCTTCATTATTTGTCCCTTCCACTTGTACGCTGAATGATTGCACTTTGTCAGGGGTTACAACAACAGCGCAGTCAAGTTCGTGCTTGGTTGAGTCCTCTGTCGGGGTAAAATATATGTTCTGGTTCTTGAAGATATGTAAGGCGGTGAGTTTAGCGTATGTTTTGTCCACCCTGTTTTCGTCAAATATTGAGTTCTCCTCAAGAAATGTTTTGCGGTAGAGAGCCTTTGGCCTTGTCAAGTGTGTGTCTGTCCAGACATCAAGTCCCTTATATGATGCCTTTTTCAGCGCTCCGGCAACTGTAGTGTCAAGTGGGGTGGTCAGGTCAGATAGTGCGTAATAGTTAACATTGCGTATTGTGAACTGATGGTGAGGCTCTATCTCATATTGGTCCTTAGCCACCATTTTCTTGTTTGGTTTGATAATCATTGCCACGTCAACCAGATGCTTCCCTATGGTGCTGTCGGCAATTACACCCACATAGTCCTTTGTGAACTCATAGTAGCCGTTGTTTCTTAGAATCTGAGTTATTCTTGTGCGCTCACTCTCAAGCACATCAGAATCAAAAATCTCTCCTGCCTTAACCAGTTTCTTTGCAGAGTCAGCAAATATGTAATCTCTCATCTTTTGGTCAGAAATGGCATATTTGAATGAGTTAATCTTGTACGGCTCACCTGACTCTATCTTGTATGTGACGGTTGCTTTTTTCTTTTTGTACTTGACATCTGAGGAGACCTTTGCATCATAATAACCCTTATTCTCCATATACTTCTTAAGCTCTTCCTCTGAACTTTTTGTGAGAGCAGGGTCATAGATGACAGGTTCGTCTCCTATCTTGCGTAGGAAACGGTTTATCCAAAGTGCCGTATCGGGACTTGAAAGGCTGTAAAGACCAAGGTTAAATGGTATGAAATCAAATACTTTTGGGTTTGGAGCCTGCCTTAGATATGTTTGCAAATCGTATGACTTTATGGATTTGTTGTCATTCTCAAACTTAACTTTATTTAAAAGGTATGCTCCGTCAGGGACATATTTAGTGGTTTGACACGCTGAGAGGAGCATCGTGGCAATAAGAGTGAGCAGTATGTGAACTTTAGTACGCACTAAACCTAATTTAACTTGTAAAGATATGGATTTTTTGTTAATTTAGCACTCTGTTTACACTATAAGATGATAAGTAAGAATAAAATTAAACTTATAAGGCAACTTTCAGGTAAGAAGTTTCGCTATGAGAACTCACTCTTTGTGGCTGAGGGTCATAAATGTGTGAATGAGTTACTAAGCTCTTTTGAGTGCGTATGGATGGCTTGCATTGAATCTTACTCACTGCCTGTAACCGCAAACAAACCTACTGAGATTCAAATTGTAACCGCCTGTGAGTTGAGACAGATAAGCCTTCTTGAGACGCCGCAGGATGTACTTGCCATATTTAAGATGAAAAGGTTTGATGTTGGGGATGTAATGGTAGAGGGTGCTTTGACTCTTGCTATTGACGGAGTGCAGGACGCTGGGAATATGGGAACCATTGTCAGAATAGCGGATTGGTTTGGCGTTGAGAACATAGTATGCTCTCATGGAACTGTTGATATATACAATCCAAAGTGCGTACAAGCCACTATGGGAGCTCTATCAAGGGTCAATGTCATTTACACTGATTTACCTGAATTTTTAAAGTGTGCCGCTAAAAAAGTAACGGTTTTCTCCACTACTCTTGACGGTGATGATATTTATAAAGCAAATTTGCCCTCAAGTGCGGTTTTGGTGATGGGTAATGAGGGGAATGGCGTAAGTGATGCCGTTAGTGAAGTTTGTGACAGGGCGCTCTTTATACCGTCATTCCCATCGGGGCGTCCAACATCTGAATCTCTCAACGTAGGGGTGGCTACAGCTATCGCTTGTGCTGAAATAAGACGCCGTACTATCTGTGAGGGTTAGTATCAGCGGCATTTTTGGAGGTACTTTGTACTCCTTGATTTTATCAATCTCCTTACCGTATTGTTTAATTACAGTTTTGTTTATCTCTGTGTAGATATCTTGATGGCGTGTGTACCACGCTATGCAACTGTCAAACTGCTCCAGAGTGACTTGATGGTGCTCAAAAACACTTTTATACAGGTATAACTTCTGCTTTTGATTCACCGGGGAGAAATTACATTTGGAGAGAGCCTCGGCAAGTTGTATGTCATATAAAAGTGCTGTCATACGCTCTTTGTCAAGTACATACTCAGGACGTTTGTCACAGCCTGTGAAGGTAGTGGCAAGTATGATCAGAAATATTATTGCAATGAGACGGGTTCTCATTTTCCCTCCTCTTTGAAGAGTCTTTTGCTGAAGATTATCATAAGAAATACACCCACGGTAATGGCGGAGTCGGCAATGTTGAATACGGGTGGGAAGAAGGAGAAAGAGAACATATCAATTACTCTGCCATAGAAATATGGGGCGTAACCAAATGCCTTGCCATAAAACACGCAATCAATAATATTACCTGTAGCACCTGCAAGAACAAGTGACAGGCAGGTTATAAAGAGTGTGCTTTCTCCACGGCGTATGCAGTGAACTATGTACCATACTATAGCGCCACTGACTACTATTCTGAACAGAGTAAGTATAAGTTTATCAAATAGTTCTATGCCAAAGGCTATGCCATCATTCTCAACATACACCAAACTGAACCATTCTGTTATTTTGAATGATTCACCCAGATAGAATGCGGAATGCACCCATAACTTCATTGCCTGGTCAGCAATGATAATTATGAGTACAATAGCCGATGCTAAAACTGATTGCTTTGCCTTTAATGACATTAGCGTTTCCCCTCTTTTGCCTCAATGCTTAATGTTGCGTGAGGAACCGCTTTCAGACGCTCTTTAGGAATAAGTTTCCCTGTCTCACGGCAGATACCATAAGTTTTATTCTCAATTCTTATAAGAGCTGCCTGCAAGTTGTTTATGAACTTCATAAGGCGTTGTGCCTGACGGCTCAAATCCTCCTTTGATGATGTTGACGCTCCCTCTTCAAGGACCTTGAATGTAGGTGAAGTGTCGGCAGTATCATTGCCGTCAACATTGCTGAGAGCCTTTTTCAAAATGTCATAATCCTCTAAAGCCTGAGTAAGCTTCTCTTGAATGATTGCTCTGAACTCCTCAAGTTCCGCATCTGAATAACGTGTTTTTTCTGCCATGTCCACTCCTTTCTTTTTAGTTTATTTTGCGAATATAAGAAAAAAAACTGAAAGTGTTGTTATGCTTTCTCTATTTTAATTAATATCTCTCTTCCGTCAATGTCAAAATTCTGTGCGTCTGTTATGTTGTCAGATGGCTCAATGCTAACAGCAAGTACTTGTTGCATAATGTAATCAGCAAATGATTCAATAGCAGTTTTGTACTCATTGTCAGATTTATATGAGATGTTTATTTTGTCAGTGATGTTAAGTCCGCTGCCTTTACGCATATTTTGTATGCGGTTCACTAGTTCACGGGCAAGTCCCTCCTGCCTGAGTTCATCAGTAACCGTTATGTCAAGTGCTATGGTAAGGTTGCCGTCATTTGCCACAAGCCAGCCTGGAATATCCTCTGAGAATATCTCAACGTCAGTAACCGCTACCTCTATGTCTGTTCCGTCAACACTTATAATATATTTGCCCTCTTCCTCAAACTTGCGTATTTCTGCCTGTGCAAGTGTTTGCAGCGTGTTTGCCACGCTTTTCATCGCTTTACCGCACTTAGGACCAAGTTTCTTGAAATCTGGTTTTATGCGTTTCACCAGAATGCCGTCAGAACTTGCTACAATCTTTATCTCTTTTACATTAACCTCCGCTTTAATAAGGTCTTCTACAGCCTTCAGGTTCTCCTCTATATTGGCGGCGGTTGACGGTATCATAATGTGACTTAGAGGTTGGCGTACCTTTAAGTCCGCCTTTTTACGCAGCGCAAGAGTCAGAGATGTAAGTTTTTGAGCGAGTTCCATCTGCTCCTCCAATTTTTTATCCACGACAGATGCGTCATATACAGGGAATTGTGCAAGATGCACAGACTCTACATTATGACGTCCGGTAGCGGCGTTCAGGTCACGGAAAATCTGGTCAGAGTAGAATGGCGCAATAGGTGCCATAAGTAGTGACACTGTCTCTAAGCAAGTGTAAAGTGTTTGATAAGCGGAGAGTTTGTCCTTGTCCATCTTTCCAGCCCAGAAACGCTTACGGTTAAGGCGAACATACCAGTTGCTCAGGTTTTCTGTAACAAATTCTTGTATGGCACGTCCTGCACGTGTAGGCTCATAATCTTCAAGAGCCTCTGTAACCTCATTTATCAAAGTGTTGAGTAAAGAGAGTATCCAGCGGTCAATCTCCTGACGCTCAGCAACAGGAACATCTGACTCTGAGTAGTTGAATCCGTCCACATTAGCATATAGAGCAAAGAATGAATAGGTGTTATAGAGAGTCCCGAAGAACTTACGCTGAATCTCTTCAACCCCCTCCTCATCAAACTTAAGGTTATCCCAAGGTGCTGAATTGGTCATCATATACCATCTGAGTGGGTCTGAGCCATATTTCTCTATCGCTCCGAACGGGTCAACGGCATTGCCCAAACGCTTTGACATCTTGTTGCCGTTCTTATCAAGAACAAGACCATTGGAAATTACATTCTTGAATGCAACAGAGTCAAACACCATTGTGGCTATTGCGTGAAGTGTAAAGAACCAACCTCTTGTTTGGTCAACACCCTCACTTATAAAGTCAGCAGGGTAGTATGTGCGTTTATCCACAAGTTCCTTATTTTCAAATGGATAGTGAAGTTGTGCGTAAGGCATAGAACCAGAGTCAAACCAAACGTCAATAAGGTCTGTCTCACGCTTCATAGGTTTACCGTCTTTTGATACAAGGATTATGGCGTCAATGTACGGGCGGTGCAGGTCAATGTTCTCTGGTGCGTAGTTCTCTTTTGAGAAGTCTCCCACTTTGAATTTCTTATATGGGTTCTCACTCATCAGACCAGCCTTGATTGACTTGTCAATCTCTGCCATCAGTTCCTCCATTGAGCCTATGCAAATCTCATCCGAGCCATCGTCGGTACGCCATATAGGAAGCGGTGTGCCCCAATAACGGCTACGTGAGAGATTCCAATCCTGAAGATTCTCAAGCCATTTGCCAAAACGTCCTGTTCCTGTTGACTCAGGTTTCCAATTAATGGTTTTGTTAAGTTCTATCATTCTCTCCCTGCATTCAGTGGTCTTAATAAACCAACTGTCAAGAGGGTAGTAGAGCACAGGCTTGTCTGTACGCCAGCAGTGCGGGTAGTTGTGAACGTGTTTCTCAATGCGGAAAGCCTTGCCTTGCTGCTTGAGCATCATACAGAGGCTTATGTCAAGAGTCTCATCCTTGTCAGTGAGATTAGGGTCGTATGCGTTCTTGACAAATCTGCCAGCATACTCCTTATATAGTTCTATGTTTATGTTTTTTGCTACAAAATCATCATCAATGTCCTCAAGCAGGAAGAATTTTCCCGTCATATCAACCATGGGACGCAGTTCACCCTTCTTTGTAGGGAATGTAAGTCCGGGAACACCAGCCTTTTTAGCCACAAAAGCGTCATCAGCACCAAAGGTAGGGGCTATGTGCACAATACCCGTACCATCTTCTGTTGTGACATAATCACCAGGAATGACACGGAAAGCACCCTCACCAGGGTTTACCCAAGGGATAAGTTGCTCATACTCAATTCCTACGAGTTCATTTCCTTTGCATTCCCCGATTATTTCAAACGGTTCAGCCTTTTTCTCTCCAAAATAGTTTGAAACCAAGGCTTTAGCCATAATATATGTAGCTTCAGCCCCTGAATATGGGTTGGCTGATTTAATGATTACATAGTCAATCTTAGGTCCTACGCAAAGGGCTGTGTTTGAAGGTAGTGTCCAAGGAGTTGTGGTCCACGCAAGGAAATATGCGTTAGAGCCAAAGCGGTCTCCCTTAATCTTGAACTGTGCTGTAACAGTTGTGTCCTTTACATCGCGGTAGCAACCTGGTTGGTTAAGCTCATGAGTTGAGAGTCCTGTGCCTGCTGCGGGCGAGTAGGGTTGAATGGTGTATCCCTTGTATAGCAACCCCTTGTTATACAATTGTTTAAGAAGCCACCAAAGGCTCTCAATATATTTGTTATCGTATGTTATATATGGGTCATCAAGGTCAACCCAATATCCCATTTTCTGCGTAAGAGACGTCCACTCACGTGTATATTTCATAACCTCACTACGGCAAGAGGCATTATATTCATCAACGCTAATCTTTTTTCCTATATCCTCTTTGGTTATTCCAAGTTTCTTCTCCACACCTAATTCCACAGGTAAGCCGTGTGTATCCCAGCCTGCCTTACGCTTTACTTGAAAACCCTGCATTGTTTTGTAACGGCAGAATGTATCTTTAATGGTTCTTGCCATAACGTGGTGAATACCAGGCATTCCGTTAGCGGACGGAGGTCCCTCAAAAAATATGAACGAAGGGGCTCCCTCACGTGTCTCTACACTCTGTCTAAACAAATCACTCTTATCCCATTCTTCACAAACATCCTTGTTTATTTGTGAAAGGTTGAATTTCTGATATTCGGCGAATTTCTTACTCATATATGTTTTTTATAAATAAGGTGCGAAGATAATAAATTTAACGCAATCTGTCAAGAGAGCGGACAAGAGCCTCGTCTTTTCCTATGGCTCTTATTGCCAGATATAGTAAAATCACGTTAATTGGCATTATGACTACAGGCCAGTAGAGTTTTATGTCAGCGGCTCCTGTATTGTGAGCTAGATATACGTCAAGGGCTACAAGCAGTAATGTCAATATATTGAGAATAATGTTAAAACTGCACAGCCTCATCTGTAAAATTCTCTTTTTATAGAGGAAAATTGTAGTAAGACTCAACACTGGCATTAATAGTGATAATCCTGAGAATGTTATAGTAGCACCCCATTTGACTGTGAAATCTCCAGCATCAGCAACAGGAAAACAGCATAACAGAATGCCAAGCACTGTCACTATGAATAGATATATGGTTTGAATACGTTGTATCATAATATGGTCAAGGATAAAAGGTCAGAGTATTAATTAAAAAAAAACGGTAAAGCGCAGGCTTCACCGTTTATAAAAAGGATAGGTTGGTGATATTATTCAGCAACAACTTCCTCTACTACAGCAGCTGCAGAATCTACAACAGCAGCAAGAGTGTCAATAACCTCTTCTTCAACTGGAGCGGCTTCGATAACCTCTGTCTCAACAACCTCTTCTGTAGCCTCTGTCTCCTCAGCGTTATTAGAACAAGCTGCAAGAGCTACTGCTACAACTGTAGCAACGAATAAAACTAATTTCTTCATTGTGGTAAAAATTTAAAATTAAATAACAATTGTTTCTTAGATTTCAAGCGCAAAGGTATGTATATTTTTCCTAATTGTTAAAAAAAAATGCAATTATTTTAAAAAAATGCTGATAATACGCATTTTAATAACGCGAAAGCCGTTTTTTTTGTGTAATATTTTTGGATGATTATACATTAATGTTCAGATTTGTATATAAATATCTCCTGATATTTCTCTTCGGAGTCTTCACAAACTCAGTAGGATAGAGAATAATTTTGGCAATGTTCTCATAACTTCCAACCTGTGTGTTGAGTTGCTTGCGGTTTTCCTCCATAATAATATCAAGGTCTCCGTGAGATATGCCAGCGGCGTCAACTGCCTCATAATCGGGGTACACAAGGGCAAATAGTTTGTTATCACGGTCAATTACAAGACTCTCCATTACAAATGGCAGGTTATTCAGTTTCTCTTCAATCTCTTCAGGGTAGATATTCTGACCGTTGGCTCCAAGAATCATAGTCTTGCAGCGTCCTTTAATAAACAGGTTACCTTCTGTGTCTATCACCCCGATGTCTCCGGTACGCATCCATCCTCCCTCCGTAAAAGAGTTTTTTGTCGCCTCAATATTCTTGTAGTATCCGCTCATAACATTCTCACCACGAACAAGAATCTCTCCTGCAATATTGACAGGGTCATTTGAGTCAATCTTCACCTCCATAAGCGGCAACGGTTTCCCAACGGAGTATTGCTTGAATTTTGACCAGTCCTCATAACAGACAAGAGGAGCGCATTCTGTCATTCCATAGCCCACTGTATAGCGGAACTTGATTTTTCTAAGGAAATCCTCCACCTCCTTGTTAAGAGGAGCTCCGCCAATTATGACCTCTTTAAACACACCTCCTAGTGCCTCATCCAATCCCTTCTTTACGGTGGCATATATCTTATCATCAAGGTATGGAATGCTCAGGGCTAGTCTCATACTCTTTTTGGAGAGTTCGGGTTGCAGTTGCTTCTTATATATCTTTTCCATAATAAGAGGTACGGTGAATATCATTGTAGGCTTAATCTCTTCAAAAGCCTTCATAAGTACTTTAGGGCTTGGAATCTTATTTAGAAGATATGTGTGTGAGCCTACGCATGTTGATGTCAGAAAATCAAAAGCCATTCCGTATGCGTGTGCAAGTGGCAGGAATGCCAGAACACGGTCGCCACGTTCAAGCAGGTGTGTCTCAATACCGAAAGTGACATTTGCCGCAAGAGCGTTCCCGCTAATCATAACCCCTTTGCTGAATCCGGTTGTGCCTGAAGTGTAACTTATCATTGCAAGTTCCTGATTCTCACGCTCTGCATAACAAATATCATTGGCTGTGTAGCCTTTTGGATAAGCCTTTTTAAAAATGTTGTCAAGGTTTAGCATTACCTTTTGCAAGCCCTCTCCGTCACGTTGGTGAATACAGCGGAAATCATCAAGAGAGAATACTGCAAGCAGGTTATCCATCTTCTCCTCTTCCAGGTTGTCCCAGTTCTTGTCGCTGCAGAACAGCATAACTGAGTCAGAGTGATTTACAATGTGGTGAACATCATTAGGGTTGAAATCCTGGAGTATAGGTACTATAACGGCACCGTATGTAACAACTGCAATATAGGTGATAGCCCACGCTGGGGTATTCTTTCCTATGAGTGAGATTTTGTCTCCTTGTTGCACGTTAGCCTCACGGAACAGCAGGTGCAGACGCGCTATCTGTATAGCGGCTTCACCATAAGTGTATGTCTGTTTCTTAGAGTAATTTGTGTAGGCTGGAAGTTCCCAGTTCTCAGTAAAACTCTTTTCAAGCAGTTTAATGAAGTTCTGTTCAATCATAAGCGTATGTTTTATATTCCAAATGTTTCTGCAAAATAATCAGGTAGTCCTGGCGTAAAGGCAGGTATCCGCACAATCTCCAGTTTGAATTTCATCCATTTGTATTTGTTCACTATGGCGTCATAATGTTCTCCCTTCTCATTCTTGCGTATTATGCGGTTAATCTCAGCGTATGTCCAGCCCAGATTATCCTCATCGCTCTTGCCGCACATACCGTCAGAAGGCACTTTGTGTGTAAGATTCAGAGGCAGCCCGATGTAATCCCCGATACTTACAACCTCTTCAGTAGTCAACTTGCTTAGCGGAGAGAAGTCTCCGGCACTGTCACCATAATGGGTTGAATATCCCTGTACGTCCTCACTGCGATTACAAGTGTTTGCTATACGGCAGTTCCCAATTTGAGCCGCAACTCCGTATAGAGTGGTCATTCTCAGCCGAGCGGGCGTATTGGTCTTATATTGTGGTGTTGCCTCTGATATGCCCAATGCATCTGCTATCTCATTGGTGATTCCATTGAAGGCACTATTTATGTTAATAACATAATGTTTAATGCCAAGATGCCTTACAACCGCAAGAGAGTCTTCAATATCTGGTTGTATGCCGTTTGGCATAAGTACCCCGATGACACGCTCCTTGCCAAGTGCTTTTACAAGAAGCCCTGCTACAACAGTAGAGTCCTTGCCACCGCTTATTCCAAGCAGAGCCTTGGTCTCATTATTGCCGTTCTTGCTGAACCAATCTCTTATCCAATTTATAAGAGCGTCAGTGGTTTCTTGAACATTAAACACGTATGGAGACATATTTTTAGAATTTAGTTATGAGCAATTCAGTACGGCGGTTTTCGGCACGTCCCTCAGCTGTTTTGTTGCTCGCCACAGGCTTGCTTAATCCATACCCCTTTGAAGTAAGTCTGCCGGCGTCAATTCCGTGCTCTATAAGATAGTCAACCACAGATTTGGCACGAGCCTCAGACAATTTCTGGTTGTATGCTTTTGAACCTGTGTTGTCTGTATGCCCTTCAATCTCTATATGCAATGTTGGATTGTCATTAAGAAGTTGAATCACGTTGGCAAGCTCAGTTATTGAGGCTTCATTCAAATCACTCTTGCTAGTCTCAAAGAACATATTTCTTAAAGCCACATTCTTGCCAATGGCAAGTCTCTTAAGCACTATGTCTTTCTTTATCTCCTTATATTCAGTTTGCTCAGGGAGGTCAAAGTTCTCTGAATGGAACAGGTATCCGGGATAACTTACAGCAATACCATAGTTGGCTCCACCAGGAAGAATAACCTCATAAGCACCGTTATCCTCAGCATCCTGTGTCGCTATAACTTGACGTAATCCATTGTCAGATAGTGCCACCTTAGCCTTTAGATAAACAGAATCATCACCCATAATCATACCTTTGAGCAGGGTTATTTTTGTTGAGTCAAGATGACTCTCTTTCTGCATATTTATATTAGAGAGAAGTTTGTCTGTCAGGAGCGTTTTCTCTTGGGGTAGTTCATCAGACAGTCTCTTTGGTAGTATGAATGTTATTTTGTATAAATCCATACCTCCCTTGCCACCATCTCTGTTGGATGCAAAGTAGGCGTCACGCTCATTGTTTGTCATTGTGAGAAAAGCGTCATCTTTAGATGAGTTTATAGGCTCTCCTAAATTTACCGGAGCGCTCCATTTTCCACTGTCAAGTTTTGTTGCGAATATGTCAAACCCTCCGTTCCCGCCTTCTCTGTCAGAAGAGAAGAAGAGCATACCATTAGCGTCAATGAAAGGAGCTATATCATCAGAAGGTGAGTTTACATCGGGGCCCAGATTAACAGGCTTATCCCATTTGTTGCCGGAAATCTTTTGACACGCATAAATGTCTTGCCCGCCCAATCCGTTCTTTCTATCACAGGTGGAAAAATATAATATGTCACCTTTTGCGTTGAGACAACATTTTCTTATTCTTGTCTTGCATATTTTTATTTTCCCAGACTTCTTCCACTTTTTGCCGTTGAAGGCATATATGTATATTTTCCCGGAATTCCTTCCTTTATAAACATAGACAGTGTCACTTGCTATCCAATCCACTACATCAATGTGAGAGACCTTGTTGCCAAGTGCGAGCATCTTGCCCTTTGGAGTCCATTCGTTATTCTCTTTTGCGGCACTCATCACAATCTCTTTGCTGTCACCATGTTTTGATATTTTGGATTCCGTGTAGGTGAATTTTGAGTAATCTGTGTTGAACACTGTGTTATATTCATTCCTCTCTGTATTAATCTTTTCAACAGGTGTTATATAACACTTGAAGCTTTGAGCCAGAAGTGTGGCTGATGTCAGGCATAACACTATAGTCACTATCTTTTTCATCTCTATTTGCATTGTTTGTTAAAGTATGCGGTGGCGCTTGCGTCACCAAGTTCAGCGGCTCTTCTGAAATCCTCACATGCTCCGTCATAATCTTTAAACTCCTCTTTCGCTATGCCTCTGTTTATGTATGCGTCTGCATAGTTTATGTTTGCCGCAATTGCATTGTTGAAGTGCTTTATGGCGTCTGTATAGTTTCCTGTTGCAATTTGTATAAGACCTTTGCCGTTATGAGCCTGTGCAAGATTGTTGTTGTTCTTTATTGCAAGGTCAAAATTGGTGTCCGCTTTGGCGGTGTCTCCTGCCTGATAATATATATATCCCTTCAGATTATAATATTCTGCGTTGGTCAGGTCAGCTTTAATAAGCTCATCAACCAAAGATAACGCCTTTACGGTGTCTTTGTCAAGCTCCCAAATACTCTTGGCAAGATTGAATTTAACCGTGACGTTTGTGGAGTCTGTGTAATAAGCCTTTCTGTAGCAGTCAAGAGCCACTCTCTTATCACCTGTTTTATTGTAGCAGTTCCCTAACTCATTATATGAATATGCGTCCCCACCTGTCTTATAGTTGTATTTGATGTAGGTTGACATTGCAAGGTCATATTTGCCTGTGGCTTGATAGATGGCGGCCTTGTCAAGCAGTGCGTTGTTGTTTGACGGTGACATCTCAAGGGCTCTCTCAATTTCATTTGTCGCACCTGCCACATCACCAATGCCATAATGTATTTTTGCCTTAAGTATGTGATTGTCAGCATTGTCATCAGAGCCGAATAATCTTATGGCTGTCTCAATGTCATTCATAGCACGGTTGTACACCCCCTGTTCTGTATATGCTATGGCTCTGTTGTAATAGGCGTTTACAAACATAGAGTCAATTGATATTGCCAATGTAAATCTTGTCGCTGCCTCATTGTAGTCTCCTTTTTTAAGCATCTCTATGCCTTCATTGTAGATAATCTCCTGCTCTGAAAGTTGTATGGTGCTTGCCACCACAGTTTTTTTCTTTTTCTCAGCAAATGATGCGGAGACAGAAAGTAGAACCGCCATTATTAAAAAGAAAGTTTTCCTCATATTCCAAACTATTTTAATGATTGTTGCCACTTCCATGCTGAGGCTAAAGTCTCTTCCATTGTCTTTTCCGCCTTCCAGCCAAGAATATTGTTGGCAATGGATGCGTCAGCCCATACTTTTTCTATGTCACCCTCACGGCGGGGACCTACCTTATAGTTCAATTTCACGCCTGTGACTTTTTCAAACATATTCACTATCTCAAATACTGATGTGCCACGACCTGTACCTATGTTGAAGACCTCAACACTTGAGTTCTGTCTGCCATTCTCCATTCTGTCTACTGACACAACGTGAGCCTTGGCAAGGTCGGTCACATTAATGTAGTCTCTTATGCATGAACCGTCAGGCGTGTCATAGTCATCTCCGAATATTGTGAGGCACTCACGAATACCTGCGGCGGTTTGGGTTACGTATGGTATAAGGTTCTGTGGTACTCCCAGTGGCAGTTCGCCAATCAGTGCTGACGGGTGGGCGCCTATCGGGTTGAAATAACGTAGAAGTATTGCGTGCAGCCCGTCACAAGATGCCACTGTATCACGTATAATCTCCTCGCAAATCTGCTTTGTGTTACCGTAAGGTGAGAGGGCGGGCTTTATGGGGGCGTTCTCAGTTACAGGCAGAATGTCCGGCTGCCCATAAACCGTGCATGAAGATGAGAATACTAAAGAACCAACCCCGTACTTTTTCATACATTCCAGAATATTCATAAGTCCTACAAGGTTGTTCTTGTAGTACTTTAAAGGTTCTTTCACAGATTCCCCCACAGCCTTGCTTGCCGCAAAGTGGATTATTCCCCTTACATCGGGGTTTTTAGAAAATACTTTGTCAAGTGACTGAATATCAGTAACATCAATTTGATAGAAAGGGACAACTTTGCCGGTTATGCTCTTTATGCCGTCAAGTACCCCGATGTTGGAGTTGGACAGATTGTCAACAATGACAGGAGTGTGCCCCGCATTGATTAATTCAACTACTGTGTGGGAACCAATATACCCGGTTCCGCCTGTGACTAAAATCTTCATTTTCTCATATATGATTGCAAACTACAAAGATAAATATTTTTTATTACCTTTGCAAATGATTTAGATTATGGTAGGTTCTATTTATTAGTCCGAGACTGGTTTGAGATTTGTTTTTAGAAGATTACTTGTATGAATGAGGGAACGTAGTGCGTACTACGTAACCGAATGAATATAAGTAAGATACAAAAACAAAGCCAAAACAGACCGGAACAATGAATAGGATACACCTAAAATAAAGAGATGTAAAAATACTAATAAATAGAACCTACCTTATAATATGGGCAGAATTTTGGCTGTTGATTATGGGAAGAAACGAGTGGGACTCGCAGTTACTGACCCGCTGGGAATTATAGCGGGAGGTCTGGATACTGTTGATGCCTCAAAGGCGCTGGACTACATTGTTAAGTACGTAGGCTCTAATGATGTGGATACAATAGTCATTGGACTTCCAAAACGTGTTGATAACACTCCGTCAGAGTCAATGAAGTACATAACCCCGTTTGTGGGGAGGTTGAGAGCGGCGTTGCCTGATATGAGGATAGATTTCTTTGATGAGCGTTTCACATCTGTGCTGGCACATAAAACAATGATTGACGCCGGTTTGAAAAAATCTGACCGGGCAAACAAGGCACTTGTTGATAAGATTAGTGCCACAATAATATTGCAAGATTACTTAAATAGTGGAAAGTGGAAAGTGGAAAGTTGAAAGTTGTTACTTTCAATTTTCAATTTTCAATTTTCAATTTTCAATTAGTTATGATTTACCCAATAGTAGTTTACGGCAACCCGGTGCTTAAGAAGGTTGCACAGCCAATAGAAAAAGATTACCCTGAGCTTCAGACCATTATATCTGATATGTACAGAACATTACAGAAGTCTGAGGGAGTGGGGCTTGCCGCACCGCAGATAGGGCTCTCAATAAGGCTCTTTATTATTGACTTGTCACCACTTGCTGATGATTTGCCTGATTTCAAAA
Organism: Candidatus Enterocola sp.; assembly: GCA_045617165.1. Taxonomy (GTDB): domain Bacteria; phylum Bacteroidota; class Bacteroidia; order Bacteroidales; family Paludibacteraceae; genus Enterocola. The sequence continues at coordinate 18,107 of JAZLIE010000090.1, forward strand.
ATTTCAAGAAGACATTTATAAATCCTGTCATAGAGGAGTTCAGTGAGGAGGAGGAGACAGCATCCGAAGGCTGTCTCAGTATTCCCGGTTTATCTGAGAATGTGCGCCGTTCCGTATCAATCAAAATCCGCTATTTTGATGAGAATTGGGTTGAGCACGTTGAGGAGTATTCAAAATTCCCCGCTCGTGCAATCCAGCACGAATATGACCACCTTGAGGGGCACGTCTATACAGACCGCATCTCTCTAATACGTAAACAGCTGATATCAAAAAAACTTGTGGCTATTTCAAAGGGGAAGTTTGACTGTGCGTACAAGACTCGCTTGTAGAGTCTTATGCGGGGTCGGGTGACTTGTCAAATATCTGGTTCTGTATGCTGTCAAGCACTTTGAAAACCTGAGTGTTTATATCATCTCTCAGGCCGTTTGTTATTATATAGTCGGCTTGCCGCAGTCTCTCCGCGTCACTGCATTGGCTCTTCATTCTCTGCCTTATTTCAGCCTCGCTTAATGAGTCCCGTTTTTGCAGACGTGCTATTTTTACCTCTTCAGGTGCGGATACAACTATGATTTTATCAACAAGTTTGTTCATTCCGCTCTCAAAAAGAATAGCACTCTCCACCACAACCACATTTGATTTCTGCTCCTTTTTCCACTGCTTAAACGCTTTGAAAACGGCAGGGTGTACAATTGCGTTCATCTTCTCCCTAAGGGTGGAGTCGTTGAAAATCTTTTCAGAGATGAATTTGCGGTCAAGTATAAAGCGTCTTACTCTCTCTTCTGTCTTTTTCTCATCAATGGAACGCAACTCTATGTAAGCCCCCTCTCCAAAAAGTTCTATTATTGATTTTTTGATATCGGGGTCATTATTAACAAGGTGCTTTGCCACATTGTCACTGTAGAATACAGGCAATGATGCAATCTCAAACAGTCTGCATACGTAGGATTTGCCGCTTCCAATACCACCTGTAACTCCTAATACCATTATTGGATTATGTATTCAACGCTCTCAGGTGAGAGTTTGTAGTTTATGACGCTTGACGGGGATTTACCCACGGTAATATATTGCCGTTTGCTGTTGCTCCCTATTATATCATTGTAGTCAATGTAAAGTTGGAAGGAACTTGGTCTTATAGTGCCGAACTTGCTCTTGCCAATGTTGTATTTTACTGATACCTCACTTGGAATTGTCTTTACGTTATAGTGGGGAGGTACATTGATTACCTTGACGGGAACCATAATAAACCCTTCTATGTAGATTTCAACAGGAACAGTAACCTCCACTGTAGGCTTGTCTGTCTTGCAACGGTTAGGCATAACCACCTTGACATTTTGAACAAGTGTGTCTGTTAAGTCTCTGGCACGCAGAACCTCTGTGTAGATAGTGTCTATATTGTCAATAATGTCAACAGGGGCGAAAATTGTTATCTTTTTAGGGCTGACAGACGCTGAATCACTGAAACAGAATTGGTCATCACAGGTTATGTCACGCACAAGTGACACCATCACTTTCTTGGACTTCAGAGCACCCTTCTCAATGTTTATGACGTTAGGCTCGTAGTCAAGTATCGTGGTTGTGTTTGGAATTCTCTCTTTAATCTGACCTTCAAATTCAGTAACTGTCCTTATTGTTATTTTACCGTTGTTGTGTATTTCAGGATGCTTCTCAAAATCAAAGATAATGGAGTCTTGTGGGTTCTGAAACAATGTCCATAGCACAATACCGCGGTCCTTCAGTTTTATTGAAATGGAAGGTGGAAGTTCTGCGGAAAATTCAATATCCTTAGGAACATTAATGTATTTTATGTTGACACTAAAGTAACTGTCGCTGCTTTTATTCAGTGACATTATCACCCAGAAGAGTGTTGATACCAACAGAAAAAACAGAAAAGCTAAGATGTCTTTTGAGAAGAAAAACGCCTTTGCTCTCTCCCCAAGTTTATTGAATATTTCCAAAACCTCATCTTTGGTCATTTCTTCTCATTGGCGGTGTTGGCGGCGTCGGCTACAGAATCTGACGCTGAAGCATATACTGAACCTTTATCTATTGTTATCTTAACTCCGTCAGCAATCTCAAGAATAATGGTTGTCTCCTTTACTTCCTTGACTTTACCATAGATACCTCCCGCTGTTATTACTTTGTCTCCTACAGATATGCTGTCACGGAACTTCTTAATCTCCTTCTGCTTCTTCATCTGCGGACGAATCATAAAGAAATAGAATACAACGAATATCAGCACAAGCATAATTAGTGTGCTGTAGGTGCCTGAGCCTCCTGCTGCAGGGGCTGCCGCTTGTAAAAGAATTGTGTAGTTCATAATGTATAGTTATTAATTGCTAATTGCTAATTGTCATTGAGGCTTGACTATGGCAACCTTCAGCAGTTTGCCGTTCTTTTTGAGTTTATCCGCTATGGCGTCAAGAACTCCGTTTATAAATGTCTTGCTCTTCTCCGTGCTATAGACTTTGGCGATCTCAAGGTATTCATTTATTGAGACACTGAGAGGTATTGCCGGAAAGTTCACAATCTCCGCTATGGCTACAATCATAATTACCATATCCATCGTGGCTATTCTGTCCTGCTCCCAGTTCTTAGCGGTCTCCACTATCATCTGCCTGTACTCATCTTGATGCTCAACCGTCTTTTGAATCAAATCCTCAGCAAAATCACGGTCGGTCTCATCACGGTACATAGGCAACAGCAACTCTGTGGCGTCACTCTCAGGAGTGAAGTGCTTTATGGTCTTCTCAATGAAACTGAGAACGGTCTCAATATCATCATTCCAGTAGAGGTCCATATCCTCCAGATAATTCTCAAGAGCGGGTGACTGAGCCAGCACCTTGCGGTATAGTTTGCGCCAGAGCATCTTGTCATCTTCGTATGTAGCCTCGGGTGCCTCCATATACTCTTTATATACGTCACTGTTGATGACAACTCCGTATATCTCTTTTATGAATTCATCATCATCATCTGTCCAGCCAATGCCATTCTCTTTTGCAAAGTCATTAAGAGATATGTTCTCAAGCAACTGCTTGTATAACTTATTATTAATGAATCTCTTGTTAGGGTTGCTCTCCTCTGCCGTAGGACGCATTTTGTTCAATCCTATCTCAATACGCTTTATGGCGTACTTTGTTATCTCAATAGATAGTAAAAGCAGCCAATGGTATAGTTCAAATGTTTTTTGAAGGCTGAGCCTCTGTTGCAGAAGCGCTTGTTCTGTGTCTGGTTGCGGGTTGCTTTGCCAAGAGTACATTAATTGTACTGTCTTGGTTCTGATTAGAGCTCTGTTAATCATCGTTATGATTCTTTTTTCATATTTAATAGTGCAAATTTACTCTTTTTTTCTTACCACGATGCGCCCCGATTTATTTTTTTACATAAAAAATGCAAAAAAGTGGTCTTTTATTTTGTGATTTGATTAAAATTTAAGATTTTTGTAATGTTTAATCTTAAAATATGGAGAGATGATTAGTTTTTTTAACAGAACAAAAGAGGAACCACAAAAGGTTCAGAGAGAAGAGAGGGAAGACAAAGAGATTGTCTTTTCCAAGACAGTGAAGGCAGGAAAGCGTGTCTATTATCTTGATGTAAAGAAAGACCGCCGTTCTGATTTGTTCCTTTCAATTACAGAAAGCAAGCGCAAATCAGTTACTGAAGACGGTCAGTTTATTTTTGAGAAGCATAAGATATTCCTGTACAAAGAGGATTTTGACAAGTTTGAAGAGGCAATGACTGAGGTGCTCAGTTATATGCGCAGTGCAATGCCGGCTGTAGAGGCTCCTGAAGAGGGCGCTCCTGCTGCTGAGGCTGAGGCACCTGCAGAACCAACAGAAGAGGCTTGATTTTACTGACTGAAAATAAAAAACTCCACCGCCTTAAGGTAGTGGAGTTTTTTTGCTTGTTTAGTGGATTAAGCCTGCTCAATAGACTCTGTAGGACAAGCTGAGGCGCAAGTGCCGCAGTCAACGCACTTTTCAGGGTCAATAGAGTAGATGTCGCCCTCTGAGATAGCCTCATTAGGGCACTCGCTGATACAAGTTCCACAAGCAATACATGTGTCTTTAATAATGTATGCCATAATGCTTAAATTTAATTGGTTCTATAATTTGTCACAAAGGTACAGAAAATAATTGAAAGTTGAAAATTGAAAGTTGAAAATGTTTAATTGTTTGAAAAAAAATAAGTATATTTGCAAATCAATATTATTAATTTTTAACAACGGGGGAGCGAATGCGTCCCCTTTATAATGATGGCAAAAGCAGATGTATTATTAGGCCTCCAGTGGGGCGATGAGGGTAAGGGTAAGGTTATAGATGTGCTTACCCCTGATTATGATGTTGTAACAAGATTCCAAGGTGGTCCCAACGCCGGGCACACACTTGAGTTTGACGGGCAGAAGTATGTTCTACGCTCTATTCCTTCAGGAATATTCCAAGGTGATAAGATAAATATAATAGGTAACGGTGTGGTTCTTGACCCCGCTCTTTTTAAGGCTGAGGCTGAGGCTTTGGCGGCATCGGGGCATGATTTGACAAAACGTCTGCTCATATCAAAAAAGGCACACCTTATTATGCCTACTCACCGTGTTCTTGACGCCGCCAATGAGGCTGCCAAGGGTGATTCCAAGGTGGGAACAACAGGAAAGGGTATAGGTCCCACATATACAGACAAGGTTAGCCGTAACGGTTTGCGTGTAGGGGATATCAATAATAATTTTGCGGAGAAGTATGAGAAGGCTAAGGCTCGCCATTGCCAGATGCTTGCCGGAATGAATTTTGAATTTGACATTACGGAGGCTGAAAAGGCGTGGTTTGAAGGTATTGAGTACCTCAAGAAGTTCACATTTATTGATAGTGAGCACTATGTAAACGCTGTGCTTGATGATGATAAGAGCATTTTGTGTGAGGGAGCGCAGGGCACTATGCTTGATGTTGACTTTGGCTCATATCCATTTGTAACCTCTTCAAATACAATTTGTGCCGGCGCTTGCAGCGGTTTGGGCATAGCACCTAACAGAATAGGTGATGTGTATGGTATTTTCAAGGCATATTGCACGCGTGTTGGCGGAGGTCCGTTCCCTACAGAGTTGTTTGATAAGACAGGTGAGATACTTTGTGAGAAGGGTCACGAGTTTGGTGCTGTGACAGGTCGTCGCCGTCGTTGCGGTTGGATAGATTTGGTGGCTCTTAAATATGCCGTTATGATTAACGGTGTCACAAAACTTATTATGATGAAGAGTGATGTTATGGACACATTCCCTACAATTAAGGCGTGTGTGGCATATAAAATTGATGGAGAGGAGATTGACTACTTCCCGTATGAGATTTGTGATAAGAAGATTGAACCTGTATATGAGGAACTTGACGGTTGGCAGACAGATATGACAAAGATGTCATCGGAAGATGAGTTTCCTGAGGAGTTCAACGCCTACCTTGATTTCCTTGAGGATTTCTTAGGCGTTCCAATCAAGATTGTCTCAGTAGGTCCTGACCGTGAGCAGACAATAATAAGATATCAATAAGATAAGGGGCTTTCAAAGCCCCTTTTTTTATACCTAAAGTGATATTTGGCGAGTGAAACACTCCTGTAGAGATATAGTGCTTTCAGCACCTATCACTCCACTAATCTGAAGAACAGATGATTTCAGCAGAGAGAGGAATACAGAGTTGTTTTTAGCGTACATTTTTATTGTTATAGGATATTTCCCGGATGTCAGGTGGCACTCCACAACTTCCGGAATTTTTTTCAGTTCGTTCACAACCTCTTCAGTATCTGCGTCAGTGCTGAGAGTGAGCCCTACAATAGCACATGTGGCAAGCCCCACCTTCTCAGCATTTAACATAAAGACGCTGCCTTTAATAACCCCGTTAGCCGTAAGTTGCTGTATGTGCTGGTGAATAGCCGCACCAGAGACATTGCATATACGTGCTATCTCAAGGAACGGTGTCTTTGCGTTCTTTGAGAGAATTTCAAGAATTCTTACGTCAAGGCTGTCTAAATTGTCTTTAATCATTACTTAGTCTTATTAAAGTAGATGTCAAGTAGTCTGCGTGCCGCTATGAATGAACTTATCTCATCATTAACCACCATATCTTTGTACTTCTCAATAAGTGGTTCTATATCAGGGCTTTGGTAAAAACTGTTTCTAAGTGCCTCATCTATGGTCTCTGTCATCCAATACTGTGTCTGGCGACGACGTTTGATATCAAAGAAACCATTACCTTGTGAATGCTTGATATAACGGTCAATCATATCCCAGATTTCAGGTATGCCTGTCTTATGAAATGCGGAGCAGAGCAGTACTTCAGGCACCCAACCACTCTCATGAGCGGGAAACAGGTGAAGGGCGTTCTTAAATTGAGCCTGTGCAAGTTTGGCTTTTTCCAAATTGTTACCCTCAGCCTTGTTTATTATTATAGAGTCTGCCATCTCCATAATACCACGCTTGATGCCTTGCAGTTCATCTCCGGCACCTGTAATCTGAATGAGAAGGAAAAAATCAACCATTGAGTGAACCGCAGTCTCTGACTGACCTACACCAACAGTCTCAATGAATATGTTGTTAAATCCGGCAGCCTCACAAAGAACTATTGACTCACGGGTCTTACGTGCCACGCCTCCAAGAGAACCTGCTGATGGAGAGGGGCGGATAAACGCTTTGTCACTTACAGACAACTCCTCCATACGTGTCTTATCTCCTAAAATAGAGCCTTTTGAAAGTCCGCTGCTTGGGTCAATAGCAAGTACAGCAAGTTTTTCTCCTTTATTTACAAGGTGCATACCCAATGCCTCAATAAAAGTACTCTTGCCAGCGCCTGGAACACCTGTAATTCCTATCCTGACAGATTTTCCAGCGAGAGGCAGACATTTTTCAATGATCTCTTGTGCCATCTCATAATGAGCCGGGTTTGTGCTCTCAACCATTGTCACCGCTTGTGAGAGCATTGATATGTTCCCCTTTGCAATACCTTCAACATATTCGGCAACAGAGTAGTCACGTCTCTTGACCCTCTTAACCAGATACGGATTTACAGACGGCGGTTGAACAATCCCTTTATTAACCGTCAATCCCTTATATTCCTTATTGTTCTCCGGGTGTTCCATTTCTTTTTCCGCTTAATGTTAATTTTATAGTAGGCATATTGCCATATACAAATAACTCTTCTGAGAAATCTCCGTATAGTTCTCTGCAATCAAGTTCAACAGTTAAGAATCCAGCTGTATCTGGGGTTATGGGTCCGTTTGTCCATTCCTTAATAGTATACAGGCAAGTGGGTTCAACTCTCTTTATGAATACAGTGTCGGTACCCTCATTGCAAAACTCAAAAGTGTGTGCTATAATTGTGTCATTCTGAGTCAGTGTGCCTAATGTGTAGTCAGCATTGTCAACTGTAAACACAATATTCTGTCCCCACGATGTCATAATCATGGAGGACAGAAATAGTACTATGGTAAATAACTTTTTCAAATCAAACAGAAAAAAAGGCTGACCGCTTTTCTTTTAGCAGCCAGTCTTGTTATAGAATTTATTTAACTGCCGTAATTAGTTGGCTGGTTTTGCCTTAGGGATAACCTCACCCTTAATGTTAAGGACAACAACCTTTGCCTCATCAGAAGCGTTGTGATACTTAACTGTTATGCTCTTTGAGAAGTTGCCCGGACGACCTGCCGGATTATATGTAACATTAATGAATCCCTTTTTCTTAGGAGCGATAGGCTCTTTTGACCATTGTGGTGTGGTGCAACCGCAAGAGGCTTGAACATTATCAAGTGTTATAGCCTGTTTGCTTGTATTTGTGAACTCAAATGTGGTTATAACTTTGCCGCCCTCTTCAGGAATCTGACCAAAGTCATGTACACGTTCAACAAACTCAATGTTCTGGTTATCTTGAGCAAACACAGTTGCTGAAATAGCCATAAGAATACCTAAAAATAGAACTTTTGCTTTCATTTTAGTTGTTTTTTATTAGTTATTAATTTTTAAATTCAATTAATTAGACACAAAGGTAAGTAAAAAAGTTTATAAGGTGTATCTTTTTTTTAAAAAAAAGGTGCTATAGAGTGGGAGTTTACTCCCACTCTATAGTACCTGGTGGTTTGTGGGTGATGTCATACCAAAGAGCACCTGCACCTGCAGCTTTTAGTTCAGCCCAGAGTGTTTGCAACTTATCGGGGTCAAGTTCTGCAAAGTTTGCTGTCATTGCCTCATTGCTGTTTACAGGACGCATAACCACGCAAGGTTTGTTATCTACGGTGAGTGGTACAAGCACTACAGGCATCTGCCATATAGATTGGTATAGGTTGTTCTCTTGAATGAATTTGGTGCATATATTGTCAAATATACGCAGAGTGTCAAAATTCTTGCGTTCAGCATATTGCGCTATGCCTGTTGGTTCCGCATCACTGACAGCGCCAATCTGCCATACAGCACGGTTAATCTCTTTAAAGTGGTTTGTAATCTCAGTGCTGTATTTCTCACACTGCTTCCAACTTAATCCCGGAGTTGTGATAAGTATTGGCTGGGCGTATGTACGTCCGTCTCCCTGCACACCAACACTCTTAATAGGCAGTGCTACGCCTGATATGCCGTTATCTGACAAATATTTGTCAAGACCTTTAATGTCTGAGTTCTTAGCGAATGAACCAGTGCCGTCACTGCAGAGCATTCTCACACCAAGTCCGGGACCAGGGAACGGGTGACGCCATACCAGATTCTTTGGAATGCCAAGTTCCTCACCAAGCATACGCACCTCATCTTTGTATAAATCAGCAAGAGGCTCAAGAAGCATTCCCGCCGCCATCAAATCCATTACCTCCTTAACGCGGTTATGGTGAGTTTTAATAAGGTCTGCGTTCTTTGTGCCGCCACTCTCTATGGTATCGGGGTAGATAGTACCCTGAGCCATCATCCACTCTGATGGGTTGAGGTTCAGTTTCTTCATCTCCTCATCCTTAACTTTTATGAAGCGTGCTCCTATAAGTTTGCGTTTCTGCTCAGGGGCGGTAACGCCAACCAAATCTCCGAGGAACTCATCTGAGGCGTCAACAATACGCAGATTATTCATACCCTCAGCCTTCAAGAACTCCATAATCTGGCTGCTCTCACCAAGACGCATCATTCCATTATCAATGTGAAGTCCAAGTACCCTGTCGGCACCTAAGATACGGTTCAAAAGCACAAATGCCACAGTGCTGTCCACTCCGCCTGAAACCAGAAGGAATACCTTACGGTCACGCACCTCACTGCGTATCTTCTCTGTAATTATAGGAAGGTAACTCTTCATATCCCACTCACGCTTGCAACCGCAAATGTTTATGAAGTTGTCAAGCAGTTTCATACCAAACTTGCTGTGCGTTACCTCAGGGTGGAATTGTATGCCGTAAATCTTCTCACTGTCAAGTGCCACGGCGGCGGTAGGGCAGTCTTTTGTAGATGCTATTATTCTATACCCCGATGGCAGGTTCTCAACAACATCGCCGTGGCTCATCCACATTTGAGACTCAGCAGGAATATCTTTTAGAAGCGGGTGCCCTGATTCCTTTACCTCAAGCATTGCTATACCATATTCTTTCACTTTGCCAGCCTTCACTGTTCCGCCTTTTTGTGAGGCAAGAAGTTGGTGACCGTAGCATATTCCAAGTTTTGGAACAGGAATGTTGATAATTTCAGGATTGTATTCCGGTGCGTTCTCATCATAAACGCTTGACGGACCTCCGCTATAGATTATTCCACTTGCTCCTTGCAACTCCTCAACAGGGGCGGCAGGGGAGTGTATCTCTGTAAAAACGCCCAATCGGCGTACTCTGTTTGCTATAAGATGGGCGTATTGTCCACCAAAATCAAGAACAATAATCTTTTGCATATCAACAAAATGTTTGAGGTACAAATTTAATCTAAAATAGGTTGCTTAGCAAAAAAACTTATCAACCTTCATTTTTTTTTGAGCCAAAGTTTTTAGCCACCCATTTAGGTGCTATGATAGCGCCTATTACAAGATAGTAATAGTAGGTCAGCAGACGCCATATTGCGGTTATAAGTACCAGAACTATACCCGTAGCAGGCAGGAACTCTCCAAGATAGTTTTCAAATAGAACCTCTATGAATCCGCTACCGCCAGGTGTCGGCGCTATCATCATAACAACCATTGTTATGACTTGTCGGCACACAACCACCAGATTATCGTGGAATGAGAGGAATTCCGCACCCTCACCTGTGCTGAACGCCATAATAAGAAAGTTCACTATGCAGAAACGAGCGAGCCATATAATGACGCTAAGGCTAAGCGTTGTAACCCAGAAAGAGATGGATTTGTGTTTGATGTTGCGTGAGCAGGTTCTTATCTCCACCGCCGTACGCATTGCCCCGTACTGCCATTTGCGTAGGAATTTTATTCTGAATATCTGTTTTATAATCCAAGCAAGAGCCTCAGGCTTTATAAAGATACCAACAAAAAGTATAATCACCCAGATGGCTTTAAGAACATAGCCTATGAGAAAGAGAGATAAAACCGTAGCAACACCCCCGGATATGGCGAATAACTCATGTATAGGAATGAATATAAGCATTATTGGAAAGGCTATAACAAAGAATAATTCATCACAGAATAGTGATATAATGCTTATTGCGGTACTCTCCCCGAAATGAACCCCCTCTTTGTTAATGAAAAGCATCTCAAGAGTTGAGCCACCCGCTGCTGAAGGTGTTACAGCCGATGTGAATTCATAGAGCATTCTGACTCTGAAAAGTCCTTTGAAACCAATCCTCTTGTCAGTAAGAAACCACAGCCTCCACATTCCGGCTCCGTCTTTTATGACAACCATTAGAATTGCACAGAAAAGGAATAACACGGAGAACCCGTTTATGTAGTCTGGAAGCCATACCTCCCCGAATGACTTGAATTCAGAGACAAACATCCAGATTACGCCAATCAGCCCAAACACAATAGGAAGTACTATGTGTTTGGTCTTCAGTTTTGATTGTACTATGTTCTCAGTCTCGCTCATAATTAGTTGAAAGTTGAAAATTGAAAATTGAAAGTTAATGGTGATTCGGTTAATCGATATATCTACTTTCGGTTCTCCGATTCTCCGATTCACCGATTCCACGATTTATAACTTTTCTTTATTCTTTCTTCACTATTACAAACCTCCGTTTTGTGATTCTTGTTCGTGACTCGGGATAACAAGTAAACTTGTTCTCCTCTCGCTACACCAAGAATTCACTATTCTTTATTAACTATTCACTTTTCTTTGAATTAAGTGCCTGTATCTGTCCTCCACCTCCGGAATCAGTTGCTTCCAAGTAAGACCTAAGGTTGATGCGGCTCCTGCGGATACCCTTTTAAGTCTCTCATTGTCAGAAAATATGTTTATTATGGTTTCGGCAAACTCATTTGTTGTCTTGTTGGGAGCCAGGAATCCGTTAACGTCGGGGTCAATAACCTCAGCACTTGTACAGCCTTCTGTAAGTATAGAAGCCGTTTGATGAACTGCCGCCTCTCTAACTACAAGCGGAGCGTTGTCATATAGTGACGGGAACAAGAACAGGTCCGATGCGGCGTAGTACAGTTGCAGTGCGGAACGGTCATGCAGTTGTCCTTTGTATTCAACGCAGTCTCTAAGCCGTTTTGTTATTATTCCAAGTCTCAATTCATCTGACCAGTATCCTTTCCCTATGAAGAAAGCACGGAATTTGAACCCTCTTTTCTTAAGTATTTGTAATGACTCCAGAATGAAATCCACTCTCTTCTCCTTAATTATCTGCCCCACAAACAGCAGGCAGGGGATTCCGTCAGCAAGACCTATCATACGCCTTGCCTGAACCCTTAACTCAGGTAAGTCAAGGTCAGTGAGGTCATAATCAACAGCATTCGGCACTATTTCAGCCTTCCCTTTATATCCGTAACTTCTCATTACCTCAAGGACGGCTTTCTGTGGAACCCATACCTCATCGGCTGCCTCAAAAACCTCCATAATGTGCCTCACCATAAAATCAGCCGCCCAATCAAATTTAACAGAGCGTATAAAATCATCACGGTATTTGGAGTGAAAGGTGGCTATTACAGGGGTGTTGTTTTTTTTACCAAGTTTCAAGGCTATTCTTCCGGCTGTAAATGGGGAGTGTAGGTGAAGTATGTCACATTTATACCTCATAATTGGTTGCACAGGAACCATCCATGTAGGTAATCCCACTCTGTATGGAAGACGGAAAAGCATAGGGACAGAGGCAATGTTCTTGACATCATATGTTTGCGGATAGTCAAAGAAAGGAACTTTTGCGGTTGCAACAGTAACATCATTACCTCTCTCCGTCAACAGACGTGCGTAGTTCTCAACTACTTGTGACACCCCGTCCTGAATAGGCGGGAAGCACTCATTAAAAAGCCCTATTTTAAGTGGTCTATTTTCCAACTTTTAATTTTTAATTTTGTTAAAACTTCGTTTTAACCATGTTACTTCGTCACTCGGCATAACTTAAGTAAACTTAGTTCTGCACTCGTTCCTAGTAACAGTTAACTTTTCTTTATTCACTTTTCACTTTTTTATATGCCGCTACGCCGTAAAGTTGTTCCGGCTCCAGATTTTTAGCCTCAATTCTCTTCTCTGAATCAAGAATGTATATCATCGGGGTCTCTGAGGTATCAAACATAGTCCAGTAATCAGATATTCTGTCAGGGTCCCATACATTGTTGAGATTAGAGGTCTTATAGAAATTTATGAATGACTCAATCTCAGCCCTGTTATCCTTCATACATACAGCAACCACTTTAACTCTCTCATCATTCTCATACTCTTTATAGAATTGTGAAATCAGAGGTAGTCTTTCCTGGCAGTGACCGCAGTCTGGCTCATAGAATACAACAACTGTGAATACTGTGCCGCAATAGTTGTAGAGAGAGTCATATTTACCCCCGATGGTTGCGAGAGGTATGTTTGCCGCAGGTTTTCCAATCTGACAATGACGAATCTTGCCAGCCTCTTTTGAGAGTTTTGCTAAAAGCGCTGAGTCTGCCCAGAAAGCCTTGCCGTTTAGGTAGTAGCGGTCTGCAAGTTCCACAATCAGATTGTCAATACCCATAATATGACGCATATCAAGGAAACCAGGCAGGTCATAGTTAGTGGCGTATTTTAGCATATAACTTGCCATAATCTTAAATGCGGAGTCATTAGGAGTGCTGCGTTCCACAAGGTTTATGGCTTGAGGAATAATGGAATCATATTGCTGAACCAACACTTTATTAAGGTAGGTGTCAATTCTTTGACGTACATAGGGAGTGTAGTATGAACGCTCGTCGGCAAAGTCTATGTTGGCAAGATAATTGTCACGGAAGAAAGCATAGTACATTGAGGCTCGTACAGAGTCAGGATTTGAGCATCCGTCAGGTACAGTCATCTCCTCTGGTTGGGGGACATCATAACCTTTCAGAAACACAGAGAGCATCTCACCATCATATTTCTTAACAAGTTCCTCCTTTTTGGTGATGACAATTTTCTGTTTCTCATCAATCTCTTTTCTTACAGCCTCTATATCACTATTTGGGTTTGCCTGAGCGTCAGAGACTATCTTCTCAATCTCTTTTTTCACCTTGAAGAATAGTAGGGTATAATCAAAGAAATCTTCGGTCTCCTTAGCACCGCTGAACTTAACATTAGCAGGCATTTCAAGGGTGTCAAGAGTTACGCTGAAACGTTGGTCCTTACCCATAAGAACATCAACATAGTTGCCGTCTTTCAAATAGAGCACATAATTGCCCTCTTTAAGAGGCTCGCTCCCCTTGAACACACCATTGCCATTCTGGTCAACCACTATAGAGTCATTATTAATCAATGCCCCCATCTTGTAGTGAGCCAGAGTTACAGTGTCTCCTTTCAAATCATTAGAATGAATCTTTATCTCATAACCCTGTTTTGCAGTACAAGATGCTAACACCATCATAAAGACTACAAGTACCAAAAACTGCCGAACTCTCATCTGTTAATTATTAATTATTAATTGTTAATTGAAAAATCAATCCAAATACCCAGCCTTCTTCAACTCCTCTGCGGCGATGCAGACTTCGTCATACCATTCTTTACCGAAACGTTG
>JAZLIE010000091.1:0-7349 GCA_045617165.1 Candidatus Enterocola sp.
TCTTATTGCATCTGCCTCAGGTTTGGAAGAAACATCATACGCAGTTTCAAACCTTGACCCTGAATCCTCCTATCAATACGCTGTATTTGTTTCTGTAGGTGAGGATACAAGCGATTCTTCTAATGTAATAGCGGTTACAACATTGGCTAAACCAGCTATAACACCTGACCAAGATGAGTATCAATTCTCTTCAGACACCGGCATTGAGGGTTATACAAGAATAATTATAACCGCTGTAAATGTAGCGGAGGCTACCGCAACCGTCACAGGTGACGCTGAGTTCTATTTCAAAGATTTTAATGACAACCCCGTAACCACAAAAACATTTTATGTAGAGCCTGAAGGTCCTACAGAGATTGAACTATACTCTATGTTTACAGAAGGTGGCGATTTCAGCGCGACCGTTACATTTAGCGCAACTGATGCTGATAATGCCGTGGTTACTGTTTTGGCTAACGTATCAAAACCTACAGACGTTCCTGAGCAAAAGTTATCTTCAATAGTAAAATCATTCAGCAACGGCTTGCTTGAGCTTGATAAAGATTACGCAAGCATAGTTGTTTCTAATCTGGCTGGCAAAACAGTGGCAGAGGGTAAGGGACATACTATTGCAGTAGACCAAGGTCAAATCCTTATGATTGAGATTATTGATTTTGAAGGAAACAAAAGCACTATTAAAGTGCAGTAAGTAAAGTAAGCAGGTACTCCTGCTCTGTCTGACCCGGAGTGGCACTCCACTCCACCTTGTCAGATACACCAAGCAGGTGCATATCCATAACGCTGGTATAACCTGAACGACAGATTATCTTATCAGCACCAAGAATATAGGGTAACAACTCAGTTGCCCTATATTTTTTTGCTATAATAACTTTAAGATTCTTGCCTGGGAAACGCTCTCTTATAGAGTCCTCAAACATTGTACGCTGTGGTTCTACTCCTGATAATATAACAAGCACGTCACACTTCTTTGGCTTTACAAAAGGCTTTAGGTATGTGAAGCGTGAGAGCGGACCTATAAACTTAGCATTTGACGGCACCTGATATTTGTGTGCCAAATCTCCTGCAAGAGATTTCTCCGTGTCTTCATAGTCTGGAATCCAACACTCATCATACCTGCCTATTATACCCCGATGCAGCCTATACACCAATGGTTCAAGCCATCTGAAACCCTTAGGCATCTTGACCATTATCTGATGAGTAATATATATGCTCCGCACTCCGCTGCCATAAAGCCCGAAGCGGTTATCAGAAATAACCCTGTCTATCTCCAAATCCTTTACAATACGCTTTATCTCTCTGTGCTCCTTAATGGAATTATACACAATAGAGGGCAGGCACCTGAGCATAGCCATCACCTGTGAATTTGATTTGGAATATCTTATTTTAAAGGAAGGTATATATCTGCACCAAAGTGTGGGAAATTCACTGCGCAGCAGTTCAAGAGACTCTCCGTCACCGCCAATAACCACATCGTGGCCCTCTTTAAGCAGGTCATTGATTATTGGAATACACCGTGTGGCGTGACCCAATCCCCAGTCCAATGGTGCGACAAGTACTCGCATAGTTGTTAAATGAGAAATGAGAAATGAGAAATGAGAAAGGTCCCCTCCTAACCTCCCCTCCAGGGGAGGAAATCTCTCCTTTCTCCTTTTTCCTTTCTCCTTTAAATTGTGACGCTCACTCCAATTCCCAACCTTTTTATTTTTACCGCTACGCCGTCAAGGAACTCTTTTGTTACGGGTTTTAGGGTGTCAAACGGAGTTTTGCGGTCAAGGCTGTAGATTTGAACAGATTTAGGCTGAATTACAGCATACGCCTTTAGAAGTGCCGAAACTTCCTCTTCTGTGGTGTTATCTACAGTATTACCTGTTAAAAACAGAGTTTGAATAATGCAGTTACCTGCAAACTGAGCCATATCTTTTATATGTGCCTCCAAATCAAACTCTCCCGTATTAGGGCGGTTAATGGCGGCAACACTTGCAGGCAAAGCACTGTCAAGTTTCAGAATATTATTATCAACCTTACGCAGTGCTGTAGCAACCTTAGGGTTTTTAATTTGCCAGGCGTTTGTAAGCACCGATATTTGAGTTTGAGGAGCATAACAGTTCCTTAACCTGATTGTGTCATCAATAATCTCAGCAAACTCAGGGTGCAAGGTAGGCTCTCCGTTTCCTGCAAAAGTAATGGTATCAAGAGGTTCGTGTTCACCCTTCAGATATGCCTCAAGGTCAGAATAAACCTGCTCTCTTGTAGGCATCACAGTATCTTCCCTGCCGTCTTTATTAAGACCTGCCTCACAATAGACACAATCAAATGAGCAAATCTTGCCGTTATTGGGTTCAAGATTCACGCCAAGCGATGTTCCAAGCCTGCGGCTCTTTATTGGTCCGAAAACAGTTGAATTACAAATCATAAGTATGACTTATTTTTCGATTCACCGATTAACCTACAAGTATCCTTTCTGCATTATTAACTTTCTTGAATGGGAACTGGGCAATCACACTGTCCATAAGTGCGGCGATTTTATCATTGCAAAGGTTGCCTATGCTGCCCTCGTGGGTATGGTGTATTTCCTTGTTAGCCTTGAATTTGCCAGCCTCAATGTCAAGCCCGACCTTTTTGTAGGCATCACGGAAAGGCATACCATCTGTGGCAAGGCGGTTAACCTCCTCAACGCTGAAAATGCAGTCATATTTGGAATCACTGAGCACATTCTCATTAACAGTAATCTCCGCCATCATACGCCTAACCATACTGAGGCAATCAAGAATATCATCAAACATAGGCATATATGACTCTTTTATAATCTGTAAATCACGGAAATAACCCGATGGCAGATTATTGGTAATCATCATTATCTCATTAGGAATGCTCTGAATCTTATTACATTTTGCACGAGTGAGTTCAAATACATCGGGGTTCTTTTTATGAGGCATAATGCTGGAACCTGTGGTGTATTTAGCATCAAGTTTCATAAACCCGAAGTTCTGGCTTGTGAACATACAACTGTCAAAGGCAAGTTTTGATAATGTGCCAGCCACCGATGCCACCGCCTGTGCCACAATCCTCTCTGTCTTACCTCTGCCCATTTGTGCATAGACCACATTGTAACACATTGAGTCAAAGCCTAATAATTCTGTGGTAAGAGTACGGTTTAGCGGGAAAGAACTGCCGTAGCCGGCGGCACTGCCAAGCGGATTACGATTTGCAACCTTGTAGGCGGCAAGAAGCACCTGCATATCATCAAGCAGGCTCTCTGCGTATGCCCCGAACCAAAGCCCGAATGATGACGGCATAGCCACCTGCAAATGGGTGTAGCCCGGAATCAGTACGTTCTTATATTTCTCACTCTGTGCCTGTAGGGTGTCAAACAAATCCTTGACAGCGGAAACCACTTCCTGTAACTTTGAGCGTGTAAAGAGTTTAAGGTCAAGCAGAACCTGGTCATTACGGGAACGCCCGCTATGGAGTTTCTTTCCAACCTCACCAAGCATCAACTCCACCTGAGAGTGAATATCCTCCACTCCTGGCTCTATCTTAAATTCCCCTGCCTTGATTGTTGCATAAATCTTTCTGAGACCGCCTATTATGGCATCGCGGTCAGCAGTGGAAAGAAGCCCAATGGTCTCAAGCATCGTGGCGTGAGCAATGGAGCCTATTACATCAAACTGTGCAAGATACATATCCATTTCAGCATCTTTGCCAATGGTATAACGCTCTATTTCAGAGTCAACGGTAATGTTTTTTTGCCAAAGTTTGTTTGCCATCTTCAATATTCTATTTTTGTTAATGCTTCTGCCATCATCTCTATGCCCTGCTCAAGTTTTCCGCCTATCATAGGTTTCATAAAAAACGGAATATCGGCACGCAGGGTGAGACGCAGTTTTGTATCGCCAGGCTCTTTCTCAACCAGTTGAATCCAGAAATTGAAATCAAGCGGTGAACGGTCTGCCGCAAATTTAATTGTCTTGAATGGTTCTGTCTCAATTATCTTAAGACCAACCTGCCCTACAGGGTCTATGTTTATATAGACGCTGTCTGTATTGAGGGTAATATCCTTAATCTTAACCTTATCTTGAGGCATCTGCTCCTTGTACTTGTCAATTACAGGCTGCAGTTGAGACAAGTCGGTCAACTTGGAGAATACTCTCTCAGACGGCGCGGCTATATGCTTTACGCTACTTTGATAATCACTCATCAGGCATTCCAGATTGAAGGGTCTTTACGCCACTCTCTCAATGTAGGGAGGGCGCTTTCAGGAATATAGTTAATCTCAAGAGCCTTTTTTATAATCGCCTCATAGTTGCTGAGGGTTGTAAGTTCCACACCAGCACTCTTGAACGCCTGCTCCGCTACAGGGAACCCGTATGTAAAGGTGGCTACCATACCAAGCACTATGCTGTTTTTCTCTCTCTTTATGGCTTCCACCGCCTTCAGGCTGCTACCGCCTGTAGATACCAAATCCTCTACTATAACCACTCTCTTACCACTCTCTATGTAACCTTCCACAAGGTTCTCCATTCCGTGGTCTTTCTTTGCAGAGCGGATATAAAGGAACGGCAATCCAAGTTCCTCCGCCACCAACGCTCCCATTGCAATGGCGCCTGTGGCAACGCCTGCAATAGCCTCAGCATCGGGGTATTTTTCAAGAATAAGACGGGCAAGTTCTATCTTGATAATAGAACGCACCTGTGGGAACGACAGGGTTTGACGGTTATCACAATAGATTGGTGATTTCCAACCTGACGCCCAAGTGAAAGGCTCTGACGGTCTTAGTTTTACCGCCTTGATTTCAAGCAGTTTACCTGCTACTAATGATTCTACTGATTCCATAATTATTTAAATGAGAAAGGAAAAAGGAGAAAGGAGAAATATTCAACTTTCAACTTTTAACATTATAACTTATAACTTTTCATATCACTTACTGAAAGTTTTATGATAAAAAAGAGTTTGTATATACCCATAACAGTGCGTCTGCACCCACGCAGCCGTATAGTGGGAGGGACCCGTAGGTTCACAGAACCGTTACGGGAGGGCCGAATACCTTCACAGAAGGTATGAGCCACTGGAATGGGTATATATAAACTCTTATCATAAAACTTTTAATTGTTATGCACATATTCTCTCCATTTATCTATCAGATTCCGCATATCTTCTGGAATAGCAGAATCAAAATTCATACGCTCACGGGTTTCAGGGTGCTCAAAGCCAAGGGTTTTGGCGTGCAAGGCTTGCCTTGGGCATATTTTAAAGCAATTCTCCACAAACTGACGATACTTTGGGAATGTTGTTCCTTTTAAAATCTTGTCTCCACCATACCTCTCATCTGAGAACAACGGATGCCCGATGTGTTTGAAATGAGCCCTTATCTGATGTGTCCTGCCCGTCTCCAACCTGCACTCCACAAGTGACACATATCCAAAACTCTCCAACACTCTGTAGTGTGTTACGGCGTGTTTGCCTATCTCACTGCCCTCTGGAAAGACTGTCATTGCAAGGCGGTCTTTGGGGTCTCTGCCAATGTTCCCGACTATTGTACCCTCCTTGTCAGGCTCTCCCCATACAAGTGCGTTATAGAGGCGGCTTGATGTCTTGTTGAAGAACTGCAATGAAAGGTGGGTCTTGGCGTGAGGCGTCTTAGCCACCACAAGTAACCCCGATGTATCCTTATCAATTCTATGCACAAGCCCTAAACGCTCATCACCCGCCACAAGCGGTTCCCGCTCTCCAAAGTGCCACGCAAGAGCGTTAAGCAGCGTACCCTCAAAATTTCCGTGACCAGGGTGAACCACCATACCCGCAGGTTTGTTCACCACCAGCAGTGAGTCATCTTCATATACAATGTCAAGCGGAATATCCTGCGGGATAATTGATGTATCCCTTGGCGGATAATCAAGCATAATGGTGACAACATCACCGGGCTTAATCTTGTATGATGACTTCTGCGGCACACCGTTAACCTCAATGTTACCGGCATCGGCACTCATCTGAACACGGTTACGGGAAGTACCCGTAATACGGTCAGTGAGAAACTTGTCAAGCCTCATAGGAGTCTGACCAGGGTCTGCCGTAAAGCGGAAGTGCTCATAACGCTCATCAGAGGGCTCAACGCTCTCCATAGTGTCATCAAACATTTCCTCTTCCTCAAACATACTATGTCAAAATGTAATTTCCTCTTCCAAAGAACCTGCCGCTGTCCCTTCCATCGTGGTTATTGAATCCTGCTCCATATCAAGTTCATTACTACCCACATACAGTTCAATACCTGAACCTGCCTGAAGTGTCTCACCCGGCATAATCTGCTTGCCCCTGTAATATACGCCAAGCACCAAATCATTGTACTCACTTGGTTTGTACGTGACCTTGTCAATTCTAAACCCCGATGCCTCAAGAATAGTTCCAGCCTGGCGTATTGATATGTCAGTAACCTCAGGAATAGCAACCATCTCATCAAGTACAGCGTTTGTAATGAGGTAAATCTTTCTGTACTGCTTCACCATACTTCCAGCCGCAGGGTCCTGCTCCACTATGGTACCCTTTGGCACCGCATCAGAATAGACGGAATCCACCACCTCATACTTAAGACTTTTGCCATCAAATAGATTTGCGGCAGACTCAACCCTGAGCCCCACAACATCAGGCACAACCTGCTGCTCCCCGTGATTAGTATATGACATAAGCCATATAAGAACTATTACAATAAGTAACAGCGCCACTAACAATATATAGCAAATATGCTTGGTCAGCGGGTGCTTTTTAAAAAAATCAGTAAACTTACTCATAGGTCACAAAGTTAGCACTTAGCGAGTGAAATTACAAAAAAAATTATCTAAAATGTATACGCGTATGCCAGCGTAGAACTAAATCTGAATGTTCCTTCCGCATCAACTATCCACTGATACTGACCGATGGCGTTTAGTGTAAACCTGTGATGTTTTTTCAGTGTGTATGATAATGATGTTCTTGCGTTTGCAACAGCACGCTGATATTGTTTGTGTTCCAGACCTGCATTGGCGGATAGTGACGTTGTCCAATTAAGACTCTTCTTAATAAACAGTGCGGTAAAACCTATAGTAGGTCCAACATAAATAGTTTCCATACCCATACCGCTGTTCCACGTCACATTTACTGAAGATGTAAGTGTGAAATCCTTTCTGACAAACCTGACACTGTGCGTAAGTGCCGTATTGAGCATCATTGAATTACTCCCATCCGGAATACTGTCACCATATTGGTCTTTTGAACACTGAAATGAAGCGTTTAAGTTAAGTGACTGCGTCTGTGATTCCGTATTTTTAACATTCCACATTGCAGACAGCATTGCATTATGGGAAAGTTGGGAATATTCC
>JAZLIE010000092.1:0-22898 GCA_045617165.1 Candidatus Enterocola sp.
TCTGAGTGGGATGTTGCTGATACAAATAATGATATGCAATTTATAGGTGGTGCTTACTCTCTTACAAAGAGTGGCGTAGAACTGACAGCTGGTGATTATGAATATAAGGCTACTGCAAACCATGCTTGGGGTGTTAAGGAAGTTCCTGCTTTTGGCAACAACATGTTGACAATTTACGAAGACGGTGTATACGATGTAACATTCCGTATGGATGCCAATGCTTCTGAACTTACAGCAGAGGCTTTAGAGGCTACAGACGCTGATGAGGTTGTTGCTGGTGAGGCTCCTAAGGCTCAAATCATTTCAGAGGGCAGTTTCAGATATATTTTAATGCCTGATGGTTCTAAGTATGATCTTCTTGGTCAACCAATCAAGTAAATTTAAAATTACCGATAATTTTAGCAACCATCCCAAATGGGGTGGTTGTTTTTTCCCAAAGATATGCAAGACTCATACTTTAATATTGCTGAATTTACTATAAGACTGAATGTCACGCATAGTGCATTGAGTCCTATGGTAAATCTGAGTCCGTTTATAGCGGGAAATGCGGAAAATGCTGATTTCAGTTTGCTTTTAGGGTGCGATGTAAAAATGTCAGGCAAAGAGATTTACAAGTCTGATGAGTATGATTTTGCTATTTTTGAAAGTGAGAGCGTTTTTTGCATTAAGTTTACTGATATGGCATCGGGGAATAACTATTTATTGGAATTTGACAAGGATTTTAAGGAGTACAGAACCAATATGAGTGCTGACCATATCTGCAAAGATGTGCTGAACAATATGCTGATGCTCTCTTTCACATTTGCCACTATAGAGAAGCAAGCACTTATGATACACGCATCGGTGGCTGTCTTGGATGGTAAGGCATATCTGTTTTTGGGTAAGAGTGGTACCGGTAAGAGTACTCATTGCCGTCTTTGGCTTAAGAATTTTAAGAATGCCGATATTCTGAACGATGACAATCCTGTGCTTAAATTTGAGAATGGGGAAACTGTTGTCTATGGCTCTCCGTGGAGTGGTAAGGGGGCTGTATATAAGAATGAGCGTTATCCAGTAGGAGGTATCGCTCGTCTTGCACAGGCACCGTATAATAAGATGGAACGTAAGAGTGGGGCTGCGGCATTCGCTCTCTTATATACCTCTTGTTCAAAGTTGCCTTGGAGCAGTGCTTTTATGGAACAGATTTGTTCAATAATAGGAGATATTGTCTCTGTTACTCCTATATATTATTTAGAGTGTCTCCCCGATGACGCCGCAGCGCAACTCTCACATAGTACAATGACAACGAATCACCGCATCACCGAATCACCGCATCACCAATGATTGTGCCCAATGACATATTATTCTCCAATGTGAAGGACGCTATCCGTGAGGGCAAGGATGTAAAGATTGTTGCCAAAGGCAATAGTATGTTGCCGTTTATAAGAACGGGAGATACAGTTGTGCTCACAAAACCGCACCGTTTGCGTACAGGTATGATTGTTCTTGTTGAGCCGCAGGATGGTATCTACATTCTGCACAGGATTGTCCGGCTTATGGAGAATGATATGTTCCTGTATGGTGACGGAAATCTGGGTAACAAGGAGTTGGTGCCGTATTCAAGTGTCATCGCTATTGTTAAAATGGTAAAAAGAGGTGCTTTAGAGATAAATTATAACTCTCTTTTATGGAAAATAAACAGTTGGCTTTGGCCAAAAAATAAATTTTTAAGAAAATATACTTTGAAAATATATGGTAAATCCCGAAAGTTTTGTAACTTTGTGCTCGGTAAAAGAGAATCTTAACCAATTTTTATAACTTAACAAATCAAAATTATGGAAAAACCGTATGTGGTTGGCGTTGATATAGGAGGCCAAACAGCAAAAATCGGGCTTGTGGATGCTCGTGGAAATGTACTAGTTCAAACAGCAATTGTAAGTAATGATGTTACAGATTATAAAAAGTTTATTGATAATCTGTGTGATGCTATTACAAAACTTGTAAATAAAAATTATTCTCTTGATCAGGTTCGTGGTATCGGTTTGGGAGCTCCTAACGCAAATTTTTATAAGGGTACTATTGAGGGAGCTGTAAACCTAACTTGGGGTGGTTCTCAAATTATTCCTTTCTCTGATTATATGAGTAAGAAAATTGGGCTTCCCGTTAAACTTACTAATGACGCTAACGCCGCCGCTCTTGGAGAGATGACATACGGTGTCGCTCGTGGTATGAAGGATTTTATCATGATTACTCTTGGCACTGGTGTCGGTTCTGGTATTATTGTTAACGGAAGTCTTCTTTATGGTTATGATGCCAACGCTGGTGAGCTTGGTCACGTTACAATGGTTCGTCAGAACGGCAGACTTTGCGGTTGTGGTAAGACAGGTTGTTTAGAGGCATATTGCTCCGCGACAGGTGTGGCTCGTACAGCACGTGAGATGCTTGAGACATCAGATCGCAAAAGCCTTTTGAGAAATCTGCCTGCTGAGAAAATAACAGCAAAAGATGTTTTTGATGCTGCTTCAGAGGGCGATAAACTTGCAAAAGATATTTTTGACTTCACTGGTAATATGCTTGGTGAGGCTCTCGCTGATTTTGTTGCATTCTCCTCACCAGAAGCTATTGTTTTGTTTGGTGGTCTTACACGCAGTGGAGATCTTCTTATGAAGCCGGTTGTAGAGTCTCTTAATAAAAATGTTATGCCGCGCTGGCGTAATAAGATTAAGGTTATGTTCTCTCAACTAAAAGAGTCTGACGCCGCCATTCTTGGTGCAAGCGCACTTGCTTGGGAGGTATAATCACTATCGTTTATAAGTAAAAAAACCACCCGAAAGGGTGGTTTTTTTTGTAGTCC
Source organism: Candidatus Enterocola sp. (assembly GCA_045617165.1). GTDB lineage: Bacteria > Bacteroidota > Bacteroidia > Bacteroidales > Paludibacteraceae > Enterocola. The sequence goes on from JAZLIE010000092.1 coordinate 2,834, forward strand.
TATGGGGAGTCGAACCCCAATCAAAAGAACCGGAATCTTTCATTCTATCCATTGAACTATAGGACCAAATTAGTGAAAAGTTGAAAGTTGAAAGTTAAAAGTTAAAAGTTAATTTTCAATTTTCAATTTTCAATTTTCAATTATAATAGCGTCATTCCCGCTTCTTTGCATTTAAGCCGCATTTCATCAGGCCAGATGCTGGACTGAATCTCTCCTACGTGTGCTTTGTGCAGCAGGAACATACATAGGCGTGACTGTCCTATGCCACCACCAATTGTAAGCGGAAGATTGCCGTTTACAAGTTGCTGATGGTATAGATATTTGAGGCGTTCCTCTTTATTTGATATTGAAAGTTGCCTTAGCATAGACTCTTTATCAACCCTAATGCCCATACTTGACAGCTCAAGAGCCTGACCAAGAACAGGATTCCAAACAAGCATATCGCCGTTAAGAGCCCAATCATCATAGTCTGGGGCACGTCCGTCGTGTTTTTCACCATTGGAAAGTTCTCCGCCAATGCACATAATGAATACGGCACCATATTTTTGGGTTATAAGGTTCTCACGCTCTTTTGCTGTCTTGTCAGGATACAAATCAAGTAACTCCTGTGATGTTAGGAAATGAATTTCTGACGGCAGTTGTGGCTTTATCTCAGGGAAACGCTCACTTACAGCATATTCGGCTTTTATGATTGTTGAGTATATGCGTGTGACAATGTTTTTCAGAAAATCAATGGTACGGTCTTCTCTCTCTATTACCAATTCCCAATCCCATTGGTCAACATATAGAGAGTGTATGTTATCCAACTCCTCATCGGCACGAATGGCGTTCATATCTGTATATATGCCAAAGTGTGGTTTTGTTCCATACTCCGCAAGCATTATGCGTTTCCATTTGGCAAGTGAGTGTACCACTTCAGCCTCCGCCTCATTCATATCTTTAATCTTGAATGTTACGGGGCGTTCCACTCCGTTAAGGTCATCATTTATGCCGGTGCCTTTTAGTACAAAGAGTGGGGCGGTTACTCTGCGTAACCTTAACTCCGATGCAAAATTTCTCTCAAAAAAATCTTTAAGAAATTTTATCGCAATCTCAGTCTGCTCTACATCAAGAAGAGATTTATACGCTTTTGGAATAATTAGGTTCATAATTTCATTGTTGTTTTGTATGTTTATATACTCCGTTGACAGTGCGTCTGCACCCACGCAGCCGTATAGTGGGAGGGACCCGTAGGTTCACAGAACCGTTACGGGAGGGACGAATACCTTCACAGAAGGTATGAGCCACTGGAAATGGAGTATATAAACGTATCTAATCAATTATATTTTGTATTTCTTCTGCAATCTTGTTCGCCTTTTCCATCGTGGAGGCCTCTGAGTAGATGCGGATAATTGGCTCTGTGTTTGACTTGCGCAGATGAACCCAACTATCTGCAAAATCTATCTTAACGCCGTCAATGTCATTTATTTTCTCATTTTTATAGACTTCCTTGATTTTTGCAAGTATGGCATCTACATCTGTTGATGGCTCTAAGTCTATACGGTTCTTTGCAATAAAATAAGAAGGGTAGGAGGCTCGTAACTCTGATGTCTTACATCCTTTGTGTGCCAAGTGACTGAGTATTAGTGCTATACCAACTAATGCGTCTCTGCCGTAGTGACTTTCGGGGTATATTACACCGCCGTTGCCTTCACCCCCTATAACAGCATTGGTCTCTTTCATCTTTGTAACTACGTTTACTTCTCCTACTGCCGCCGCATTATACTGACCTCCGTGTGAACAAGTTACATCACGCAAAGCGCGTGTTGAACTCAGATTTGAAACTGTATTGCCAGGTGTGTGGCTCAGAACATAGTCGGCGGCTGTGACAAGAGTATATTCCTCTCCGTACATTCTGCCGTCCTCACATATAAGGGCAAGGCGGTCAACATCGGGGTCAACAACAAAGGCTATGTCATAGTCTCCGTTCTTAACAAGAGACATAATGTCACCAAGGTTTTTCTCAAGTGGCTCAGGATTGTGCTGGAAATCTCCTGTTGGTTCTCCGTAAAGGGTCTTAACGCTCTTTACGCCAAGACGCTCAAGCAGTTTTGGAAGTATTATGCCACCTACTGAGTTTACTGTGTCAAGCGCCACTTTGAAGTTTGCTTTCTTAATTGCCTCAATATCAACAAGTTTTAAACCTAATACTGCATCAATGTGCTTGTCTGTGTAATCTTTATGAGTCACTTTGCCAAGTTCGGTTACTTCAGCAAATGTAAACTCTTCCTTCTCTGCTATACGCAGAACTTCCTCTCCCTCTTCTTTGTTAAGAAATTCTCCGTTTTGGTTAAGCAGTTTAAGGGCGTTCCACTGCTTTGGGTTGTGACTTGCTGTAAGTATTATACCGCCGGCGGCGTTCTCCATTGTTACGGCAAGTTCAGTTGTCGGGGTTGAGGCAAGACCAATATTGGTCACATCAAATCCCATTGATTGCAGTGTGCCTGTGACAAGTTTGTCAACCATATCGCCAGACATACGAGCATCACGTCCAACAACTATTGTGTTTGAGCCGTTTGTAGATATTTTGCGTATAAGGGTGGAGTATGCCGCTGTGAATTTAACAACATCAACGGGACTTAATCCATCTCCAACTGAACCGCCTATTGTGCCGCGGATTCCTGAAATTGATTTAATTAATGACATTGTATTATAGTTTTATTAATTTTTAACGGTAAAATCAAGAACGCTGACCTTAAGTGCAACAACCGCCTGCTGCTGCTCTGCAGGTCCAATGACTGACTCAATTATAAATTGAGCCTGACAGTTATGACGCATAAACGGAATGCAAGCGTTCCAACCAGGAGATGGGGTAGTACTGCCAGGTGTATATACAAATACCATTCCCTCTCTGCCACCTGGTGATGAAGGGTCTGTGTTGTCTCCAGTCAGATTCCCGTCAAGGTCATACGTTTTCCAACGCATTATTATGGTGTTGCCTTTTGCCGGTTGTCTCTCCTCTTTGTTTATTGAATCAATTCTTACGTATGCTCCGTTATAGGTCTTGAACCAAACCTTATCGGGCCATTTGCCTTTTTCATCACTCGCATTAATCAGTTCAGTGGAATCATTAACACCCTCTTTTATAATTAAGCCGTTTTTTTGAATAAATGATGACAATTTAGCCTTCTCGGCTTTTCTTTGGTCAGCATAAGTATTGGCCTTACACATTGTCAGCGTCAATGCCGCTAATGCAATAATTGATAATATGGATATTTTTCTAATCATTTGGTTAATCGTTAATTCTTAATTTTTAATTCTTAATTCTTAATTTTTGATTAACGGCTTCGCCTTAAATTTAATTACTAATTACTAATTACTAATTATCCTCACTCTGTATAGTATCGGAGTCATAGGTGGAACGCACCCACGGTCTCCGACTATTCCGTATGCAAGGTTATATGGTACTATTATCTCAAATTCATCACCAACGCATTTACCTTCCATTGCTAAGTCAAGCCCCTTCACAACCTCACGTTTGCCAACTATGAAACTCTTTGCCTTGCCGGTGGTCTGTGAGCAGATGGTTCCGTCAAGCAGTTCCATACTGTAGGCTATTGAGATTCTGTCACCATTCTTAATAGTTGACAGTTGAGAGTCGTCAGTTGACAATGTTTTTCTGGTAGTGTATCCATTGTCCACTGTCCACTGTCCACTATCCACTTTATAATAGTATCCATCCTCGGTCTGGGTGAATCCACCAACGCTGTCAATGTACGCCTCAATCTCACGCCTCTCATCTTCAATGCAGAGACGGTTGTAATCTATAAGATTCTCTGCAATAGTGTCCGCTTCAGCCTTGTTTGCCGGCAACTGCGGGTTTGTTCTGCAACAAGCCGTCAGCAGAATAACTATAACCAACAAGTTAACTATATTTAGTCTGTATCTGGCTTGCACCTCAATATTAATTGTTAATTATTAATTATTAATTAACGTATGTTCGCAATACTCATAATATCCCCGAACACACCTGCCGCCGTTACACTTGCTCCCGCACCGTAACCCTTTATTATCATCGGGTCATTAAAGTAACGCTCAGTCTGAATCATAACTATGTTATTGCTGCCCTCAAGGTCATAGAATGGGTGAGAGGCATCAACTGCCTGAAGCCCTACAGAGCATTCGCCCTCCTTCATAGTGGCTACAAAACGGTATTTCTTGTTCTCCTTTTCAAGTACTTTGCGTTTCTCCTCAAACTCTGCGTCAAGTTCAGGAATGTTCTTCCAGAAGTCCTCAAGTGAGCCCTCAAAATATTTGTCAGGAACAAAGAGGTTTTTCTTAACATCTGACTGCTCAACTGCATAGCCGCTCTCACGTGCAAGAATAACAAGTTTGCGTATAACGTCTGTTCCGCTAAGGTCAATTCTCGGGTCTGGCTCAGAGAAACGAGCCTCTTTTGCCATCTGGATTGATTTAGAGAATGTTATATCTTTACTTATTGTATTGAAAATGAAATTCAAAGTACCGGAAAGCACCGCTTCAATCTTCAGTATGCGGTCACCGCTGTTGACAAGACTCTCCATTGTGTTAATAATAGGAAGTCCCGCACCTACGTTGGTCTCAAACAGGTACTTGATACCTCTGCGGCGTGCCGTGTTCTTCAGGTTCTCATAAATGGAGTAGGGACCTGATGCCGCAATCTTGTTTGCCGCTACCACTGATACGTTATGGTTAATCAAATCTGTGTAGAGAGAGGCTATGGCGGCACTTGCCGTGCAATCAACAAATACTGAGTTAAACAGGTTCATATCAATGATTGTCTGCTTAATCTCTTCTGGTGATGTTGGTTTGCCGTTCTTTGCAACCTCCTCTTTATAGGTTTTGAGGTCAATACCGTTTGCGTTGAATATGGAACCGTTAATATCTGTGATTCCAACAACGTTAAGTTTCACGCTGTTCTGTTTAAGAATTTTCTCTTGTTGGTGCTCAATCTGCTCAAGCAGGCTGCCTCCAACAGTTCCCGTTCCAACTTGGAATATGTTTAGTACCTGGTAATCTGCCAGGAAGAATGAATCATGTAACACGTTTAAAGCTTTTTGAAGATATTTTTGAGTAATAACAAATGAAATATTGGTCTCTGACGCACCTTGGGCACAGGCTATGATATTAATGCCACTGCGTCCTAAAGTATCAAACAACTTGCCTGCAAGTCCTGTGTTGAATCTCATATTCTCTCCCACTATTGCAACTGTGGCAAGATTCATCTTTGGTGTTATAGACCAAATCTCACCTCTTTCAAGTTCAGCCTTGAACTCTTTTGTGAGTGCCTTTACGGCGGCGTCAGCCTCTGAGTTCATAACAGCAAAGGTGGTTGAGTTCTCTGATGACGCCTGTGAGATAAGAAATACGCTTATACCCTCATCAGCAAGTGCCTTGAAAGTTCTTGAACTTATGCCAAGAACGCCAACCATTCCCATTCCTTGTAGAGTTATGAGGCAGGTGTCATTTATTGATGAGATACCCTTGATTGCCTTTCCTTCAGGATTTTGAATGTTTGATATTCTTGTACCTCTGTAGGCAGGGTTGTTTGTGTTCTTTATAAATATAGGTATGTTACGCTCATACACAGGGTATATTGTAGGAGGGTAGAGTACCTTGGCACCAAAGTTGGAGAGTTCCATAGCCTCAATGTATGAGAGTTCCTCAATGGTGTATGCGTTAGGCACAAGGCGAGGGTCTGCCGTCATAAAGCCGTCAACGTCGGTCCATATTTCAAGAGCCTCCGCTTCAAGAGCCCCGGCAACTATTGCCGCCGTATAGTCAGAGCCACCTCTGCCCAGATTTGTGATTTCACCACTTTTGACGTCAGATGATATGAAACCACCCATAATGCTTACGGCAGGCAGTTTCTCAAATGCCTTTGCAATGTTCTGATAAGTTACACTCTTGTCAAGAACGGTCTTTTTATGATACTCAGTAGTCTTGATAAGGTCAGGGGAGTTGAAATGTTTTGCCCCGATGACATAAGAGATAAAGAGTGAGCTCATTCTCTCTCCGTAACTTACAACTGTACGTAAGATTTCCGGTGTCAGTTGCTTTGTCTTGAAAATGTTGTCATAGAGTGCCTTTAACTCTGAAAAATGTTTCTCAAGACCTTGCAGCGCCTCATTTATACTTTGTTTTGGAGTTACAGCGGTGGCTGTTGTAGTGTGGCGTTGTGTCAACTCTGTGTAAAGAGTTGTATAGGTTGCATCACCTTTGGCTGCTGTCTCAGCAGTCTTGATGAGCATATCTGTTACTCCGCTCATAGCGGAAACTACAACAATGGCTTCAGTGCCAGTGCTCTCAACAATATCCTTGACTTTAAGGATATTCTCTGCGGAACCAACTGACGTTCCTCCAAATTTTAATACTTTCATTTTATTGTTCTTCTATTATTGTGTTGCACAATTCAATGTCCTTTGTTCTAAGAACCACCTTTGCCTCATCATTATCCTGATAGGCATACATATATTCAACAGATACGTTTCTTTCTGCCAACTTATTTAGCAGATATGACAAAGAGCCAGTCTTATTTGCACATTTTGCCGCTACAACTTTATTGCGAAAAGCGTTGAATTCGTTGTTTTTCAATACACTCTCCGCTTTTTCAGGGTCTGTTACAAGCATTCTCAATATGCCAAAATCAGAACCGTCTTCTGTGCAGAATGTGCGAATTCCAATGCCTGCATCGGCTAATACCTTGGTAACTTTTTCAATACTGCCTGCCTTGTTCTCAACAAAAACAGAAATCTGGTCAACTATCATAATCTCAATTATTTATTGTTTTCTTCAAAAATTGTCAATCTCTTATCAAGTTCTTCATATTGATGGTCCTCAATGAATGAGGTACACGCCCTCAGCCCCTCCTGCTCACTGCCTGTTGTGGTGAGGGTTATAGCTGATATTCCATAGTACATTAACTCTTTTGCAAGTTGCCCCGATGTCATATTCTTATAACCTATGGTAAAGTAGAACCCGTCAGCAACCTTCTGGTCCATATCCATATCATATACAATGTGGAAGCCGTGTTTGCAGAAAATCTCCTTCAGTTTGCGGGCACGCTCTCCATAAACCTTAACCTCATCAAGGAAGTTGTAGACGCCGTCATTAGCCGCTTTAAGCATTGCCGCCATAGCATATTGCGCACTGTGGCTTGTGCCGCTTGAGAGGGCGTAGAGCACTCTGTGAACAAATACTGTTCCGAATGTGCCGCCGCCATATCTCTTAGTAAGACCAGGATAGGCACGGTGATATAGTTTGTCTGTCATACATACAACACCAATGCGCTCTCCTGCATAACTAAATGCTTTAGAGCCACTTATGAGCATTGCGCAGTTATCTGTATAGTGTGACACAGATGGTTGGAACGGTGCTTTGCCCGGCTTGCTCAAATCCTTGCGGAAATCCATAGCAAAGTAGGCGAGGTCTTCAAACACTATTACATCATATCTATTTGCAAGGTCACCTATAATTTGTAACTCCTCATCTCTCAGGCATACCCAAGATGGATTGTTAGGGTTGCTATAGACAATTGCCGCAATGTCGCCCTTCTTAAGAAACTCCTCAAGTTTGGCTCTCAGTTTCTCACCACGATGGTGGTAAACGTCAAATGTCTTATATTTTGCACCCATAACCACAATCTGTTGCTTCTGAACAGGGAAACCAGGGTCAATAAAAAGTATGGTATCCTTGCCCTCTACACATTGTGATGCGGTGAGAAATGATGCGTAAGTGCCTTGCATAGAGCCTGTTACTGGAACGCAGCCCTCTGGCTTTACATCGGTGTCAATAAATAGTTTGACAAAACGCGCAGCCTCATTCTTTAGTTCAGCAAGTCCGTTTATATCGGGGTAGAGACGGGCTATGCCACCTTGAAGTGCCTTTACCTGAGCCTCTACGCCAACTTTTGAAGGCGGAAGACCAGGCACACCCATCTCCATCTTTATAAACTCAACGCCAGACTTCTTCTCTGCGAGGGCTGCTATAGCCTTCACCTCACGTATGGTAGCCTTTGAGAAGTCTTTAATGCCAAACTCCTCAATGGAATTATCTATTAAATCTCTGCTAATGGGAGTGTTCATTTTAAATAGCAATTAATAATTAACAATTAATAATTAACAATTAATAATTAACAATTAATAAATCACCGCATTACCTTAATTATTAGTTTTTGAAACATTTGAATATTTGTGACACGGTTTCAGAATTCTGTTTTTTTGTAAATAAACTGACTACGGGAACTATTACAAAGCCTGCCACCATAGCAAGCACACCGCAATTAATAGGTGACTGGAACAGTTCCGGGAAATATGGGCGGACAATCATATTGGCAAGCATAAGTGTGGTGCTGAATATGAAGCAGACCCAGCAAGATGCCTTTGTCACCCACTTGCCATAGAGTGAATATAGGAACGGGGCAAGGAACGCTCCCGCCATAGCACCCCAACTCACACCCATAAGTTGTGCTATGAATGTGACTGAACTGCTATATTGAATAAGAGCAATCACGGCACTTATGGCTATGAACACCACGATGAAGACGCGTATGCACCTCACTTGCTTTTTGTCACTCATATTCTTAATGAAGTTGTCCTTCAAAAAGTCTATTGTCAGCGTTGATGATGAGGTTATTACAAGTGATGAGAGTGTGCTCATACTTGCTGACAGCACTAATATCACAACCAAACCTATAAGGGCGGGGGAGAGTGTTGAGAGCATTTCAGGCACTATGGCGTCATATATTATCATTCCCTCAGCATTATATATAGCGGGACCGTCAAACAGACGTCCGAAACCTCCCATAAAGTAGCAACCTCCAGCCACTATAAGTGCGAAAATTGTGGAGACCACAGTCCCTTTGAATATAGCCTTCTCATCACGGATGGCGTAGAATTTCTGAACCATCTGCGGAAGTCCCCAAGTGCCGAGTGATGTGAGAAGCACTACAAATGTCAATCCTACGACATCGGGGCCGAAAACAGATGCGAAATCTCCTTTGGCAACTCCCATACTTGCGTCCTCAATCTCGGCCATTTTGTTAACGGCTTCAACAAGTCCGCCTTGGGTCTTGAGTACAGCCACTATTATTATGATTATGCCAAAGAGCATTATTATGCCTTGTATGAAGTCATTTATAGCCGTTGCCATATATCCTCCTGCTATTACGTAGATGGCTGTAAGCACTGCCATAAGTATTATACATGCTGAATAGTCAATGCTGAACGCCATTCCAAAGAGGCGTGAGAGTCCGTTGTAGAGAGAAGCCGTGTAAGGTATCATAAACACAAACACAATTACAGAGGCGCAGATTTTCAGTGCGTTGCTGTCAAATCTGACTCCGAAAAACTCAGGCATCGTGGAAGAGTTTAGATGCTGGCTCATAATTCTTGTGCGTTTGCCAAGTATCACCCAAGCGAGCAGTGAGCCTATTACGGCGTTGCCCACTCCTATCCACGCTGATGACAAGCCGTATCTCCAGCCAAACTGCCCTGCGTAGCCTACAAAAATAACCGCTGAGAAGTAAGATGTTCCGTAGGCGAAGGCTGTTAGCCACGGGCCAACGCTTCTGCCTCCAAGCACAAACCCGTTTACATCAGTTGAGTGCTTACGGCAATAGAATCCTATTCCCAATAGGACTGCGAAGTATAATATAAGTGCTGCTAATGTCATTGTATGGTGATTAGAATAATTTTCTTAAGTCCTTAACTCTGACTGCCTTTCCTCCTTCTGCTGAAGGTAGTGAATTTTTAGGTACAAGTTTTACTTTTGGTGTTATAAGTATTTCATCTTTAAGTTGGCGGGTGATGTTCTTAACCAAATCCTTAAGGTCTCCTACATTGTCAGTGCCCAACTCTCCAAGTTCAACCTCTACAGTCATTTCATCATTGTTGTTGATTGTCTCCAATGTAATAAGGAAATTACTGCCTAACTCCTTGTAACCCATAAGAATCTTCTCTATCTGAATAGGGAAGATGTTTACACCTTTTAATATCATCATATCATCACTACGTCCTTGGAAACGTGCCAGACGGCGGTGCGTGCGTCCGCAAGGGCACTCTCCCGGAATAATGCGGGTAAGGTCACGTGTGCGGTAGCGTATAAGCGGCATAGCCTCACGGTTAAGTGTTGTGAGCACTAACTCACCAATCTCTCCGTCAGGCACAGGCTCAAGTGTCACAGGGTTAACAATCTCAACTATAACATTATCCTCCCAAATATGCATTCCGTTCTGCTCCTTGCACTCAAAAGCCACGCCAGGACCGCACATCTCACTCATTCCGAATGAGTTGTAAGCCTTTACTCCAAGCAGTTCCTCTATTCTTTTGCGTTGTTCCTCTGTGTGTGGTTCAGCCCCGATGGCAAGAATCTTGATTTTCAAATCTTTACGTGGGTCAACGCCCTCTTCCTGCATTACTTCTGCAAGGCGTGTGGCGTATGACGGTATAATGTGCACAACTGTTGTGCCGAAGTCTTTCATAAACTTAATCTGACGCTTGCTGTTGCCTGCCGCAGCCGGAACTGTGAGACAGCCAAGTTTCTCAGCACCATATTGGAATCCAAGACCACCTGTGAACATTCCGTATCCAGAGGTATTTTGGAACACATCTGTATCTCTCACACCAACCATATATAGGTTACGAGCCACAAGCTCAGCCCAGGCATCAAGGTCATTCTTGCTGTGCAAAACAACAGTAGGGTTACCTGTGGTACCGCTTGAGGAGTGTACTCTGACACACTCTTTTAGTGGAATGGCAGCCATACCAAAAGGGTAGTTGCTTCTTAAATCATCTTTTGTTGTGAATGGAAGTTTTCTTATGTCATCAAGGCTTCTTATGTCTGATGCCGCAATTCCTCTCTCTTTGAATGCTTTCTGATAGAAAGGCACGTTCAGTGCTCTTAAAATTGTCTTCTGAAGACGTTCAAACTGTAATTTTTTCAAATCCTCCCTGCTTATTGTCTCCACAGGATTGTAAAATTGACTTTTGTCCATCGTTGTTAAATTTCTTTTAGTTCCAAATAAACCACAAAGATACTAAAAACTATGATTGTGGCTAAATAATTTTTGCAAAATTAGTATTAATTTTGCGGCGATATTCTTAAAAAAGAGAGCGTTGAATGTGAATCAGACAATAGTGGGACATTTGGCAGCCGCTGTGGCGTACATTATATTCGGGGTTAATATTCTGACCTGCCGCGCCATTGCTGTTGACGGTACCATAGCTCCTATAGATGTCTTTACATTAAGGGCGGTAGGTGCCACAGTGCTCTTCTGGTTGGCATCGGCGTTTACAAAAAAAGAGAAGGTAGAGCTCAGAGACTTCCCTAAGATATTCGCCGCCTCTATGGTAGGGTTGTTCCTATGCCAGATTGTGTTTCTTAAGGCGGTACAGATAACAACGCCGTTTGACTGTGCCATAATAACATCATTCACTCCTGTGTTTACAATGATAGTAGCCGCTATTGCCATTAAGGAGCCTATAACCGTGAAAAAGGTTTCAGGTGTTTTAGTGAGTCTTACGGGTGTCAATATATTGATAGCCAATACCGTATCAAATGGCGGAGTGCAGACAACGCAGCCCTTGGGCATTGTGCTTATGCTTGTGAACGGACTCTCGTTCGCCATATATTTGGGAGTTTTCTCCCCGCTTATAAAAAAGTACAGTGTCATAACTTTTATGAAGTGGATGTTCCTCTTTTCCGCCGTTATGAGTCTGCCGTTCTCCGTGCCTCATCTGTTGAAGATAGATTACACCTCTATTCCGCTTAATATAATAGGTGATTTGCTTTTCACTGTTGTTATGGCTACATTCGTGTCATATTTCCTTATTCCTGTGGCTCAGAAACGCATACGCCCTACAATAATAAGTATGTACGGTTATCTGCAACCTATAATAGCGTCAGTTGTAGGCATTTATACGGGTATGGACACATTCAGTATCATAAAATTGACAGCCGCTTTGATGGTTTTTTCCGGTGTTTGGATAGTGCAACGTAGTCGTTCAAGACAAAAAACTTGAATCTTATTGTCTGAAACTGAAATTTTTATTAACTTTGCTCTTTGTTCCACCACGATGGCACATCGTGGTAAAAAATTATAAGATATGGAAGAGATTATTGAAAAAGAAGAGAGAAATGATGAGTTGTCTCTTGCTGAGATTGTAGAGCAATTGAAGGCAGCTTTAGATGGTGACCAGGCAAAGGAGAAGGTCGCTCAGTTAAAGTCACAGTTCTATAAACGTCACAGTGCGTTACTTGAACAGATGAAGCAGACTTGGATTGATGACGGAAAGGATATCAGTGAGTTCGCTCATTCATTTGCTGAAGAGACTGAGTTCAAGGCTCTTTTGCAGGCTTATAAGCAGAAACGTGCTGAGGAACTTAAGAGGATTGAGGCTTTGCAGGAACGTGCGTATGAAATTAAGAAGGGTATAGTTGACAAGCTGACGTCTTTGTTAGATGGCGGTGATGTGGATAAGGTTTTTGCTGAGGTTCGCAAGTTACAAAATGAATGGAAGGAGGCGGGTGAGGTTGCTCAAAGTAAATATAATGAGATAGTTAAGAAATATCAGGCTCTGATGACTCAGTTCTATGATGATGTGAGGATAAGCAATGAACTGCGTGATTATGATTTTAAGAAGAATCTTGAGATAAAGACACGTCTTTGTGAGGAAGCTGAGAAACTTACGGAGTCAAAACAACTTAACGACGCTTTCCAGAAGTTGCAGAAACTTCATCAGGAGTGGCGTGAGACAGGTCCTGTAGCTAAGGAACTAAGAGACGAACTATGGAATAGGTTCAAGGCAGCCACAGACATTGTGAACCACAAGCACGCTGATTTCTATCAGGCAAAGAAAGCGGAGGAAGAGGAGAACCTCTCTAAGAAGACCGCACTGTGTGAGGCTATTGAGGCTATTGATATTGCAAAGGTTAAGTCATACAAGGCTTGGGATGAGATAACCTCTAAGGTTCTTGAGTTGCAGGAAGAGTGGAAGAAGAGTGGTTTCGCCCCTAAGAAAGTGAATTCTAAGATATATGAGCGTTTCCGTTCCGCTTGTGATGAGATATTCAAAGCGAAGAATGACTTCTATAAGAGTACAAAAGAGGTATTCGCGGCAAACTTGCAAAAGAAGAAAGAGTTGGTTGCCGCCGCAGAGGCTTTGAAAGAGAGTAAGGAGTGGAAAGAGGCTACAGACGCCTTTGTAAAACTGCAGAAGGAGTGGAGGACGATAGGACCCGTGTCAAAACGTGCTAGTGACCAGGTTTGGAATGCTTTCAAGAGTGCATGTGACTATTTCTTTGAACAGAAGAAGGCTGCTACAGAGGGAACTGTCTCTATATCAAAGGAGTATGAGAAAGTGCGCCGTGCGTATGATAAATTAGTGGCAGACCTCACTACAAGAGAGAATAATATGTCATTCCTTAACTTTGGCTCTAAAGGTGATAAGAATCCATTGCTTAAGCAAATGGAGGCTCAGATAGAGAAGATGAAGAAGGAGAAGGAGGAACTGAGGCTGAAGTTAGTGGAGATGGAGAGAAAAATGAGAAATGAAACTGTTACTAGGAATGAGAGCAGAACCAAGTTTACTTGAGTTATGCCGAGTGACGACGTAACATGGTTAAAACGAAGTTTTAACAAATGAGAGGTTAGTTAAAAGTGAAAAAAGAAAATAATGTGCATCGTAGTCGCAGACCTGCTGTCAAACACGCTGATGACGGGAGCATACGTCTGAACCGCTTTCTTGGAAATGCGGGGGTTTGCTCACGCCGTGAGGCAGACACTCTTATTCAGGCTGGCGTTGTGCGTATAAATGGTAAGGTGGTTACTGAATTAGGCACCAAGGTGATGCCTACAGACACTGTTCATTTCCACGACCAACTTCTGAAATCACAGAAGATGGTCTATGTGCTTTTGAACAAACCGAAAAACTGTGTATCAACGGTTACTGACCCTCACGGGCGTACCACGGTTCTTGATATAATTGCCGGAGCGTGCAAGGAGAGACTATACCCTGTAGGACGTCTTGACCGTAACACCATGGGTGTGCTTCTTCTTACCAACGATGGCGAACTTACCGCAAAACTGACACACCCTAAGTTTGAGAAGAAAAAGATATATGAGGTGACTCTTGATAAGCCTGTGGAGCAGGAGCACGTTGACGCTCTTCTTAAAGGTATTGTTTTGGAGGACGGTCCTATTCATGCTGACGCACTTGAATATATCCCTGATACAAAGCGTATGACATTAGGTATTGAGATTCACTCAGGGCGTAACCGCATAGTACGCCGTATGTTTGAGCATTTTGGCTATACTATTGAGAAACTTGACCGTGTATATTTTGCAGGTCTTACAAAATACAAACTTCCACGAGGTCGTTGGCGTTTCCTTACAGAAGAGGAAATTGCAATGCTGAAAATGGGCTCGTATGAATGATAGGGTCAAGGGACATGGGTCAAGGTACAAGTGAAGTATAAGGTTATGAAAAAGGCATTGGTGGTATTTAGCGGAGGGCAGGATTCTACAACGTGTCTGTTTTGGGCGTTGAAGAATTTTGATTATGTTGAGGCTGTGACTTTTGACTATGGTCAGAGACATAAGGCTGAGATTGAGTGTGCCGCCGCTATAGCCAAGGATTTGGGTGTCAAGCATCATATACTTGATATGGCTTTGCTCTCACAACTTGCCCCTAATTCTCTTACACGCAGTGATATAGAGGTAGATGAGGCCATCCCTGATGGTGAGAAGACCCCAAACTCATACGTTGAGGGCAGAAATATGCTCTTTCTCACTTTTGCCGCTGTTCTTGCAAAGGTGAATGGTATTGATAACATAGTTACAGGTGTGTGTGAAACAGATTTCAGCGGATACCCTGATTGTAGAGATGTTTTCATAAAGTCACTTAATGTAACTCTTAATCTTGCAATGGATTACAATTTTGTGATTCACACGCCTCTTATGTGGCTTACAAAAGCTCAGACTTGGGAACTTGCAGACAAGATGGGGAGGCTTGAGTATGTTAGAGAGAATACACTGACTTGTTATAACGGTGTTAAAGGTGACGGTTGCGGTCATTGCCCGGCGTGCACCCTGAGACGCAGAGGGCTGGAGGAGTACTTAAGAGTGAAAAGTTAATAGTGAAAAAAGAAAAGTTATAAATCGTGGAATCGGTGAATCGGAAAATCGGAGAACCGAAAGTAGATATATCGATTAACCAGTTAACCGATTAACCGCATCACCGAATCACCAATAATTACTAATTGTTAATCAAGGTTTCGCCTTATGCTATTAGGTTCAGGAAATACAGAATACCCAACGCAGTATGCACCTGAGGTGCTTGAGGCATTTGAGAATAAACACAAGGGTAATGACTATTTCATTAAGTTCAATTGCCCTGAGTTTACATCACTGTGTCCTATAACGTCACAACCCGATTTTGCCACAATCTACATAAGTTATATTCCTGATGAGAAGATAGTGGAGAGCAAGTCACTTAAACTATATCTCTTCAGTTACCGCAATCACGGTGATTTTCACGAGAATTGTGTGAACACCATTATGAAGGATTTGATAAAACTTCTTGACCCTAAATATATAGAGGTGTGGGGTAAGTTTATGCCACGCGGAGGTCTGAGCATTGACCCTTATTGCAATTATGGGAAATCAGGCACCAAATTTGAGCAGATGGCGTTCTACCGTCTTCAAAACCACGACCTGTACCCTGAAAAGGTTGATAACAGATAATAGGGGGCGTAAATAATTGATTCTGAGCCTCATCGGGGATTCGAACCCCGGACCTACTCATTACGAATGAGTTGCTCTACCGACTGAGCTAATGAGGCGTTTGGCTTTGCAAAGGCAGTGCAAAAGTAGTAAATTTACCGTTATTTAGAAACTAATTTGTAATAAAAAATTGTGTGATTTTTTGGATTTTTGAATTTTAACAATTGAAATTCATAGAAATAAAAAAAAATATTTATTTTTGTACTCGGAATAAAGAAATTAAAATATTACTAAAAATAATTTTATTATGCAAAACGTTGGTGCAAATGCAGGCCTTGTATGGCAATGCCTTAACGCAGCTGGCAAGGCTGTAGAAGTTAAACAAATCAAGAAAGTTACCAAGCTTACTGACAAAGAGGCTTACGCTGCTTTCGGTTGGTTACTCCGTGAGGGTAAAATCTCTATTGAGGAGAATGAGAAAGAAGTATTTGTAGCTCTCTCTTAATTTGTTCTTTAAGATAATAAAGGAAGCGGGACTTTTATTAAGTTCCGCTTCTTTTATGTGATGTTGTGTATGATTATGATAGAGTATGCTCTTTTTGAGAATCTAATCTATAGCCCCAATTGATGACGTATGAGAGTGCTCTGAGTAGGAATATTATTGTGAACGGATAAACGGCGTCATTGAACTCCTGACTTAGCATACTGCTTCCGAACAGGAATAGAACAAGAACAATGCTTACAATTGCATAATAGATGAACTCATATCTCTGTAACTTCTTAAATATAGCGAACAGCAGAGGACAGAAAAATAACGGGTTCAACCATATTATATTGAAATTGGCGAATGTGAACGGGTGTTTTGAGAACAGTATAAGGAAAAGCACCAGACACCCGAATAGTCCGTTAATGCTGAATATTATTGCATCAAACCACCTTAGGTCTATTTTCTTCCACAATCCGTAAAATGAGAGTAGTAGAATCAAAACGCACAAAATGATACCCAATGCAAGAGGTGAGATAAGCGGAGCGGGGTTTTCAAGAGTATTCTCATTAAGTGTAATTACCTGACTCACAATATTGAATGTTGAGTCACCAACCATAACAGTACTTTGGTTTATTGTATTGCCAAGTATCTCAGGTAAAAACATTTTTTCATACACTGTGGCTTCACGATCCATACCCTTGCCAAGGCAAAGGTCAAAACCCAACTGAGACCAAGGTGAGGTTTTTGTATACAACATAACTGCCTCACGGAATGACAGTGGTCCGGAGACATCGGGGTATGACTTTACACCTGATATGTTTTGGTCAATTATATCACGCAGTTTTGTGGCGCAGTTATTGAATATGAAATTATAGCGGTATGTCTTGTTCTCAGGCTGGATATTCTCCATAAGGAAGAGCCAGATGCTCTCTTTCTCACTTTGAGTAAGGTTAAGCACGCTCTCCATAACGCCTGAGCCACGTTCTATATAGGTATAGAGGAAGTTATATGTAGATGTCACCCCCACTTCATAATCTGTCTTGCCACGGACAAAACGGTAGATGAAGTCCTCTTGGTTGAAGTCAAACAGTCCGTAATTGAATGTTACGTCAATGTTCTTCTCCTTGTCAAACACACGGATTCCTGAGTGTCCGAAGAGTTCATAAATCTCAGTGCCTGGGGAACAGGTCAGCAGAGATATTCTGGCACTGTCACTCAACAGGTGTTGCTCTTCTGCGTATGTTGTTGATAATCCGCAAATTAGAATAAATGATGCAATTAGAGTCCTTAGGTGAGTAGTTCTCATAAAAATTTTATAAAAGGTTGCTTGCCAATTCAGACAGGTAACTTCTCTCTCCCTTTACAAGGTTAACGTGAGCGAATATCTCTTGTCCGCGCATTTTGTCAATAGTGTAAACCAATCCGTTTGAGAGCATATCAAGATACGGTTGGTCTATCTGCTGTACGTCTCCGGTGAAGACAACCTTTGTGTTCTCTCCAGCACGTGTTATAATGGTCTTAATCTCGTGTGGTGTGAGGTTTTGAGCCTCATCAACTATTATGTAGGCGTTGCTCAAACTGCGTCCTCTTATGTAGGCTAATGCCTCTATTACAAGTTGCCCCGATGCCTGCATATCTATTATGGCAAGGTTCTCACGGCTGTCAGAACCAAACTGGTTTTTTATGACATTCAAGTTGTCAAACAGAGGCTGCATATATGGGGTAATCTTCTCTTTCTCAGTTCCTGGCAGAAATCCTAAATCTTTGTTTCCCAATGCAATAATAGGACGGGCAAGAAGTATCTGCTTATATTCATTACGCTTTTCAATTGCCGCCGCAAGAGCAAGCAGTGTCTTACCTGTACCAGCCTTACCTGTTATACATACAAGCTTTACATTGTCATCAAGCAATGCGTTCATTGCAAACGCCTGCTCTGAGTTACGTGGCTCAATGCCAAAGGCACGCTCCTTTGCAACCTTTACAACCGTGTCATATTCAGGATTATAGCGAGCCATTATGGAGTTACGCTCACTCTTCAATACAAAATATTGATTTGGAAGTATATCTTTGTGAAAATCAAATGTTGTTATGGGAACACCTGCGGCGGTGCTGTACATACGGTCAATGACATTTCCGTCAATGCCTTCAAACACCTCGTGCGCCTTCTCAAAAATGTCTTTGCTTGTAATTTTGTCATTATAATAATCCTCTGAAGGAAGGTCAAGTGCGCGAGCCTTCATTCTAAGGTTTATATCTTTGGTAACAAGTATAGTCTTGTGCTTCTTGTCTGATTGGGTGAGATAATCAGTGAACGCAAGAATACGGTGGTCTGGAATTTTGTCAATGAAGGCGTTCTGAACACGCTCCGATGCCTGATGGGGCAGTGCTATGAAGAGCTTGCCTAACCCCTCACCAAGTGATGCTCCTTTCTTAAAGAAGTCATTATCAGATATTTCATCAAGTTCACGAGCAAACTGACGAGCATTATAGTTAATCTCATCATTGCCTTTCTTGAACTTGTCAAGTTCCTCAAGAACCACCATTGGAATGTAAATGTCATTCTCCTGGAAATTGTAGATGCACTTGAAATCGTGCAGGATTACGTTTGTGTCAAGCACAAAATTTTTCTTTGCCCCCATAGTATTCGCTTTTTAACATCGTAAAGATATAAAAAATCAAAATGATTTGCAACTATTCACTTTTCTTTTTTAACTATTCACTACCTTTTACGGCATTGAGTTGTTTATATAGTGCTTGGCATTCAGACAGCCCTCAGGAGAGCCGAAACAGCCGACCTCAAGGGCGCTTGCTGTGTAACCAGCCTCCTTGAACATCTTCTGAAGGTTACTTACCGTGTTCTTGTAAGCGTCAAAAGTAACTACAACCTCCTGCTTCTGCGTGTCAATCTTACTGCTGAGTATGCCTTCCTGTCCATCTAACGCTTTGGATATGTTGGTTTTAGCATTGTTGTCCATCATTACAAGAAATGTCACAGTAACCTCTGCATCAGTATCTGCCGCCTTCTTTTTAGCGTACCCCGATGTTGCAAAGAGTAGAAGTGTTAATAATATTATCAGGTTTTTACTCATATTTTATTGGTTAATCGGTTAACTGGTTAATCGGTTAATCGATATATCGACTTTCGGTTCACCGATTCATAACTTTTCTTTATTCACTATTAACTATTCACTAAATTAAACCACTCCGCTGAATCCCATAAACGCCATAGCAAGTATGCCTGCTGTTATAAGTGCTATAGGAGTGCCCTCCATTGATTTAGGCAGTTCTGAGAAACGCAGTTGTTCACGTATGCCTGCGAATATTGTTAGAGCCAGTCCAAAGCCAACTGCTGTTGAGAATGCGAACACAAGGCTCTCAAGCATAGTGAAATCCTTTTGTATAACCATAATAGCCACACCAAGAATGGTGCAGTTTGTTGTAATCAGAGGAAGAAATATACCCAATGCACTGTAAAGGGCAGGGGATACCTTCTTAAGTATAATCTCAACCATCTGTACAAGTGCCGCAATAACAAGTATGTAGGCAAGTGTTTGCAGGAAAGCAAGCCCAAGCGGGTCAAGAACATATTTTTGCAACAGGAATGTGCATAGTGTTGAGAGTACCATTACAAAAGCGACGGCGGCTGTCATTCCAAGTGCTGTGTCAATCTTTTTTGATACACCGAGGAACGGACAAATTCCTAAGAACTGAGCCAGTACTATGTTATTAACAAATACTGCGGCAATGAATATCAATACGTAGTGAACCATAATTTTAAAGAAGAAAGAAAAAATAACAGATTTCTTATTTCTTATTTCTTATTTCTTATTTCTTATTTC
>JAZLIE010000093.1:0-5358 GCA_045617165.1 Candidatus Enterocola sp.
GACCCTGAGGTTTTGCCGCTTCTGTTGGAATGTTTGAATGAAATGGGGGTTGAATGGGATGGCTGATAATACTGTTACCTTAGGGCTGAGTTCTTACAATCAGACTAAGAGTGAGAATTACAGATATGCCCTGTTCTTGGATAATCTTTTGCAGGAAGCTACTCTGAGTCAAGACCATCAAAGCTTGGTGTTTGATAATGAGAAAATCGTAAGTGCTTTGCAATTCTGCTATAATGAGAGATACAAGAAGCGTTTGGCAACTCTCAAGACTCAGGCTACAAAATACGGGAATAAGTGAGGTGCAACATGGATAATAAGGAACTTGTTAAAGTTGGGGAAGAAGTTGTAAAACAGAAAAGACCTAATAGGTCAGCTCGTTTGCAGAAAGAGTTCCATGAATTTGAACCGGGGGATGGGGTCAAAACTTTGGGAAAGGCTATGATGCTTTGGGATTTACCGGCTATTGATAACAATGATGTAATTCAGGTGGAAAACAGAACACGGGATTATTTCAATATCTGTGCTGAGAATGATATGAAACCCTCTGTTGCTGGATATGCCTTTGCCCTTGGTGTTGACCGTAGAACTTTATGGACTTGGGTTACAGGGGTGACACCCAAACCGCCAGCGGTTTTAGACTGTATAAAAAAGGCTTATGAAATGCTCAACATAATGATGGAAGAATATATGCAAACGGGTAAGATTAACCCCGTTTCGGGTATCTTCCTGATGAAAAACAATTTTGGCTATACAGATAAGCAGGAAGTTGTGGTTACACCCAATAATCCGTTAGGTGAAACTACAGACCAAAAGGCTCTTGAGGAAAGATACCTTGAGTCTGTTGTGATTGATGATGAAACCTGAAAGTCACAGAAAGCGGTTTTTAGAAGCTTGACCCCCTTTTCTCTGAGAGTCAGCAGACCCCCGGCAACCTCCGTTGAAAAACAATCGAAAAACCGCTCCCGTCATGGCGGGGGCGGCTTTTTTGCTGTTTTTCGGTGTGTTCTCCAAAGGCTTTATATTGCCCCGTGTGGGCTTCTATCCCTTGGAGGGTAAATTATACCCCTAAGCGGCTAAAATCGTTCTACGGGCTTATAAGGGCATAAGAAGAACCCCGGCAATATTACCGGTGGTTTCCTCTCATCGTTTGAACCTGTCAAAAATGCTGTTGCGGTTCTGCTTTTCCCACCAATCAATTAAGCGGTGAAGTTCTGCGGGTTCTGTGTATGGGATGCTGACAAGCTGCGGTTGCATGGTGTCCGGGGTCAAATAGTACCCAAACCCCACACGGGGCAAGGCTTCCGCTCCTTTGGTGTTGATAATGTTTCTGCTGTCCTGTGCCGTTGGGCATCGTAGCGCAACCCTGCTATCAATGTTTACTTTGATTTGTCCGTTGATAATGTCCTTTGTGGGTCTTTGGGTGGCAACTATCAAGTGAATATGTGCCGCTCTGCCAAGCTGGGCAATACGGCACAAGGGTTTTAATACTTGGTCTTTCTGTGTGGTCATGAGGTCGGCAAACTCATCTATGATTATATACATATGCGGTTCTGCGCTTTCTTTTTGCCGTAACCGCTGCATTTCCCGGTTGCGGTTCTCCATGAGATTTACAGCGGTTCTAATGGCTCTGAGTATGTCCACGGGTTCACACGCATATATGAAAGTGTGCGGAAGTTCGGCATACTCCACCAGTTCAACCCGTTTCGGGTCTATGAGAATAAAGCCAACCTCACAAGGGGCAGAGTATAAAGCCGTGTATATTAGGCTGTTTATAAGTACGCTTTTACCGCTTCCCGTTGCCCCTGCTATAAGCGTATGCGGTTGTTTGAGTATGTCAGCGCACAAGTTCCAGTATTCCCCGCTTGGCTTCTCCCAAGTACGAACAAAGCCCCGGACACGCTGCCGGGGCTGGTTCTTTCTGTTCAATGCTTTTCACCTCCTACCCAATCCACAAGGCGAATTATCCAGCGGGAGAGCGTCCCCGCCCCGATTATAACCACGGTGTAATATAGGACAGTTTCCACGGTTTAGCCCTCCTTGCTTTCATAGGTGTAAAAGTTGCTGTTACACTCTGCATAGCTGCAAGGCTGTTCAAACTGTAAGAACTCCCGCCCGTTTGGGTGGTGTTCGATGGTAACATGGACAACTCCGCACATACAACCGTATTTTTCCCGGTTTTCTATCTTATCTGCAAGGCTTCTTAAATCCTCAGCGGTTAATCTAATCATTGTTTATATCTCCATTTCTGCAAATTCCCGCATTTCTGCGGTGATGTTTTCCGGGGTGTTTGCGTATTTCTCAAGCCATGCTTGAAAGTGCATAGATAAATAGCTTTCTAAGTTCTCAAGGTTTACGGGTTTGCTTGCTATGGTTTCAATAGCCTTTATAAACTGGGCTGCTTCGGTTTGATAAGGTCTGTTCATGGTCAATCCTCCATTTCTGCGAAAGCTTCAACCGTTTTCCAGTTTTCCGGGACACCCTGCCAAGCTGTGCCGTAATGAGTAACACCCAATAAATACAAGTCCAATTCTTCATTGTACACTACAATTTCATTGGTGTAACGGGCTAACCGTTCCGCCCCCTGTTCATCAATGATAAACCACTGGTAAATATCGGTGTATTCGTCCGTTTCTTCATCGTACTGAGCACCGCAATACTCATCAAAGTAAAAACCTTTTTCGCTCAACTGCTCAATGATTGAGTTGTTGAGTATCAAGCTATCACAACAAAAATCAATCATGTCTTTATAGCTGCTGCGTTCTTCTCTCATGCCCCGGAAAAACTCTACCCTGTAATTATTCATTGTGTTTGCTTTCTGCCCTTGAGGGCTTCCCGCTGTGGGCGGGTGTTGGTTGGTGTTTACATTTACAATTATACGCATATTATTGTAAATGTCAATAGGCAAGTTACATTTTTTCAAGAATAATTGTAACAAGTTATGCGCGGATGGGGTTACGGCTGCCGGGGGGGGTCTGTCCGTGGGTTTGTCCGTGGGTTTGTGAGCCGTTGCCGGGTTTACCCGGTCAGCCGCCCCCGGTGGGGGATGTGCTGCCGGGGTTGCGGGGCGGGTGAGTCCCGTAACCACCCGCCGAAAATAAAAAGGCTATTTTTACAATTACATATTGACAAATAATTGTAACAGTGATATGCTATATGGGACAGGAGGTTAGAACCATGTACGAAATGAAAAAAGCTTGTGTTTATACAAGAGTATCTACAGATGCTCAAGGAGAAGATGGAAAGGTGTCTTTACCTGAACAAGAGAGAATGGCAAAGGCTTGTATTGAAAGTAAAGGTTGGCAATATATTCGTACCTTTGAGGATAATGGATATAGCGGTAGAACCACTGACCGTCCCGCCTTACAAGAAATGTTGTCGGAAATTGAAAAAGGTAATATTGATGCTGTTGTTATCTATAAGCTTGATAGATTATCAAGAAAGCAGCGTGACACTCTTACCATCATTGAAGAATATCTTTTGAAAAACAATGTTGACCTTGTAAGTCTTAATGAAACTCTTGATACCAGTTCCCCTTGGGGTAGAGCCATGATAGGAGTGCTATCATCATTTAATCAGCTTGAGAGTGAAAACATAGCACTCAGAACCGCTATGGGAAGATACGCTACTGCAAGAGAGGGTGGATATGCTGGTGGTAAACCACCCCTTGGTTATAAAGCGGTGAACGGTCAGTTGGTTATTGTTCCTGAGGAAGCAGAAATTGTAAGGCTTGTCTTTTCTTTAAGAGAGTCGGGGGCAACCTTAAAAGGTATTACTGATGAATTGAACAATCGGGGGTATCGTAGTAAAAAGGGTAATGAGTTTAAGCACTCAGCCATTCAGACCATCTTGAATAATGAAAGCACTTATCGTGGTAATTATCGGTACGGTAAAGAGGGTTCGGAAAATACTCATGAACCCATTCTGAGTGAGAGGTGATACCATGAATGAATTAACTGCTATATATGATAATGGATTATCTGTCCGTACAATAGTGGATTGCGAAATCGTTTGGTTTGCTCTTGTGGATGTGTGCAATATACTTGAATTAAGTAACGCAAGAATGGTGGCTGATAGATTAGATGAAGATGAGGTGCGTAAGTTTAACTTACGCAGCTTAGAGGGTGATACATGGTTTGTAAACGAACCGGGCTTATATCACATCGTTCTTACTTCCCGCTCCGAAAAAGCAAAACCGTTTCGTAGATGGGTTACGCATGAAGTTCTCCCCACAATTCGTAAAGAGGGGTTTTATTCAAGCCTTTCAGATGAGCAACTTCTTGAACTTCTTACCAATAGGCAAAAAGAAAATCCTAAATTCTTATACGATGCTTCTTTGAAGCAACAGGAGCGAAAAGAATTATTGAAGTTGACTCAGAATGAAAGGCTCGTTAAGTTATGGGAGAAAAGAGCAAATTTAGATTGTTCTCAGTATCTTTGGGCATTAAACGAAATAACAGGTGGTAATTTAAGTCTTTTCAACAAACACTTCCGAAAATATGAGTCTTACTTAGAACAAAAGCGCAAATACGAAATATTGACGGATAAAGTGCATCCGTAGGAGGGCAAGATGTTTTATAATATAAGACGGGTAATACAATGGTTTTTTGCGGGTTTCATTACCATTGTTGGTTTCAGTTTATGGTTTTACTTTTTCGTTATTTGGATATTTGTGAAATGGATACACGGTTTATTTTACAGACACAAACACGGGTATAAACCTTATAATAAAATTACAGACAATGTTCCCTCTTGTCCGAAGTTTGGTAAATTGTTCAAATTACCACCCAAACCTAAAAAGTCAAAAGGTATGTGTTTTGAAGAATATGTCCTTGATGGACATTTTGAAAGGAAGTAACTCTTGTAACTGGGCAAGAGGATATAGCTAACTGGGGCTACTCTTTATGGGTAGCCCCTTTTCGTTTTAGGAGTGTAATGAGTATGAATACTGAAAAGATGCACGATAATATTTTTGCGGCAATAAAAAAAGACCCTTACGATGTAAGAGCCTATGAGGATATGTTTTCATTGAGTCGCAATATTGGAAATCATGCTTATAATGTGGAAATGAGACAATTACTTTCACAAAACATGAAACAGGCAAAGGATATTCCCGCATTTTTCAACCTATATAAAAAGTCACTACTGTTTGATGCCCCGGTGGATTTAGACAGTTATCTTCTTTATCTTGAGATTGACCGAAAACCGTCTGAAAGATTTTATCAGCCCCGCAGAAGAATATTAAAGCGGGTAGTGGATAATCTTCAAAAACTGACGGATGATAAACTGGATGAACTGTTTATATCCATGCCGCCCCGTGTGGGAAAGACCACCATCCTCATGTTTTATGTGACATGGTTG